>NZ_DS560015.1:0-19951 GCF_000154825.1 Anaerofustis stercorihominis DSM 17244
ACGGAGAAGAACAGTGAGGCTTTGGGGCACAGTTACGGAGGATATGTAACGGATAAGAAATCTACGTATAAGAGCTACGGAGAGAAGTCGAAACACTGCAGCAGGTGTGAGAGCAGGATAAATATAACGAAGATACCGAAGTTGGTATATGTGAGTAAAGTAAAACCAAAAGCGGGAAGCAAGAGGCTTGAGGTTGGAGGAAAATATAAAATATCAAGCAGCGTATCGCCTTCAAGTGCTTATAATAAGGCGCTGAGATATGTTTCAAGCAGTAAAGTATGCAGTGTAAGTTCATCAGGAGTTGTGATTGGGAAGAGAGCGGGGAGCTGCAGTATAAGTGTGATAGCGAAAGACGGGAGCGGGAAGAAGGGGACGATAAAGATAAAAGTATACCCGAAGAAGATAGCGAAAGTAAAGTTAAAGAGCACAAAGAAGAAGGCGAAAATAAGTTACGGTAAGAGTTTGGGAGCCGGTAAGTACGAGATATATAGGTCGACAAAGAAGAGAAGCGGGTATAAGAGGATAAAAGTGACGAAGAGCAGGAGTTATGTAGACAAGGGTGTAAAGTCAAGAAAGGTTTATTATTATAAGGTAAGGGGAGTCAGTGGTTCTTATAGGTCCAGTTTTTCAAATAGCTTTCGTGTCCGGGTTAAGTGATTTTTTATATCTTCATTTGAATAAATTTCCTAATTTAGGAAAAAAATTAAATGGAGGTATTTTAACATGAAAATTTATGGTTATGTGAGGGTGTCAACAAAAGAGCAGAATATAGCTAGGCAGATTGGGGCTATGAAAAATTTTCCCATTGAAGAAAAGAATATCATAGTAGACAAAATAAGTGGTAAAAACTTCAATAGACCTAACTATAAAAAGTTACTTAAAAAAATGAAGAAAGGTGATGTTCTGGTAGTTAAGAGTATTGATAGGCTTGGTAGGAATTACGATGAAATTTTAGATCAGTGGCGAATACTTACAAAAGAAAGAGATATCGATATCGTTGTTATGGATATGCCTCTTTTGGATACCAGAGAAGGAAGGGATTTGACCGGAACATTGATTGCCGATATAGTTCTTCAGCTTCTAAGTTATGTTGCACAGTCGGAAAGAGAAAACATTAAACAAAGACAAAAAGAAGGTATAAAAATAGCCAAGGAAAAAGGTGTGAAATTTGGCAGACCAAGGCTTGATGTTCCCGACGAGTTTTTCTCTTTATATGATTTATGGAAAAACGGAGATGTTTCTTCAAGAGATGCAGCAAAGAAACTTAATGTTTCTTACCAGACCTTTTTAAGATGGACCAAAAGGATTGTTAGAGGAGATTTATTTGCATAATAAAAAAAGACGCTTAAGCGTCTTTTTTAGTCTACGGTTTTATTTTGAGTCATATTAGATACTATTGATTGTCTGTTGATTTTAGCATTTATTCCGTCAGGTTCCAGTGCTATTACGGCAGTATCTTCGTCTACACTTACCACTGTTCCTATAAATCCCCCGGCAGTCATTACTTCATCACCGTTTTTTAATTCGTTAAGTAAATTTTGGTGTTCTTTAAACCTTTTTTGTTGTGGTCTGATTGTCATAAAATATGTTATTCCAAATAAAACGACAATAATGCCAATCATTACTATAAAATCTTGTCCCATAATTTTGTATCCTCGCTTTTTATTTTTATATTATACCATATTCTTTCTCAAACTCATGCTTAAATTCCAAAAATCTATCTTCCATTATAGCATTTCTCATATTTTCCATAAGTTTCAAAGTAAAATATAGGTTATGATAGCTTACCAACATACTTGAAAGTATCTCTTTGCATATTACCAAATGTCTTAAATATGCTTTTGTATAATTCCTGCATACATAACAGTCACACTTATCGTCTAAAGGAGTAAAGTCTTCTTTGTATTTTGCGTTTTTAAGAGTTACTTTACCCGCACTGGTAAGAGCGGTCCCGTTTCTTGCCATTCTTGTTTGAAGTACGCAGTCAAACATATCTATACCGCTTTTAACGCCCTCTAAAAGCGCGTCAGGGCTTCCTACGCCCATTAAATATCTAGGCTTATCTTTTGGAAGCAATGGTGTTGTATAATCCAGTAAATCAAACATCATATCCATGGGTTCCCCGACACTGAGTCCTCCCAGTGCATATCCAGGAAAATCCAAATCAATTAACTGTTCTGCCGATTGTTTTCTTAAATCTTTAAACATTCCCCCTTGAACGATACCGAAAAGTCCCTGATGTTCTGTATTTTTATGGGCTTCTTTACATCTTTTTGCCCATCTTGTAGTCATTTCCAGAGAGTCTTTTGTATATTTTTTATCTGCACCGTAAGGAACGCACTCGTCGAATGCCATCATAATATCAGAGCCTAAGTTATTTTGAATTTCCATTGATTTTTCGGGACTTATGAAATGACGGCTTCCATCTATATGACTTCTGAACGTTACCCCTTCCTCTGTAATATCATTCGTTTTACTCAATGAGAAAACTTGAAACCCGCCGCTATCTGTTAGGATAGGTCTGTCCCAATTCATAAATTTATGAAGTCCGCCCGCTTTTTTTATTATATCATCTCCGGGTCTTAAATATAGATGATATGTATTTCCTAGGATTATTTTTGCATTAATCTCTTTTAAACTTTCGGGGAGCATAGCTTTGACCGTAGCCCTGGTTCCTACCGGCATAAAAATAGGAGTCGGTATCTCTCCGTGAGGAGTTATTATTTTTCCGACTCTGGCTCCGCTTCTTTTATCTTCTTTTATCAGTTCATATTTTATTGCACTCATATTTTACAGCTCATCCTTTTTGTTGTATCCCAGAGAGTTTAAGATATTTTGTTTATCTCTCCATTCATCTTTTACTTTAACCCATAATTTAAGATTTACTTTTGTTCCAAGCATTTCTTCGATTTCTCTTCTCGAGTCGGACCCTATCTTTTTAAGCATAGAACCGTTTTTACCTATAATTATCCTTTTGTGATTTTCTCTTTCGGTATAGATATTCGCTTCTATATCATATAAATCTTTATTATTTCTTTTTTTCATAAGCATTACTTCAACAGCCGTTCCGTGAGGTATTTCTTCTTTTAGTGAACGCAGGATCTTTTCTCTGATAAGTTCGCTTATTACAAATCTTTCGCTTCTGTCTGTTACCATATCTTCAGGGAAATACATAGGGCCCTGAGGTAAATACTTTTCTATTACTTCTACAAGTTCGTTTATGTTTTCGCCTTTCATTGCACTTATGGGAACTATTTCTTTAATGAAATCATATTTTTCATATAATTTTATTTTTCCAAGTATCTCCTCTTTTGTTATTTTATCTATTTTGTTTATTACAAGGATGACCGGAGTCTTTTCTTTTTTTAATTTTTCAATTAAAAATTCATCTCCTTTTCCTATTGTTGTATCTTCTTCCACTAAAAATAAAATAACATCTACTTCTTTATAGGATTCTCCCGCTACTTCCACCATGTAGTCGGATAATTTGCTTTTTGGTTTATGAAATCCCGGAGTATCGATAAATACCATTTGTGAAGTACCTGTCGTTCTTATACATCTTATATTGTTTCTTGTAGTCTGCGGTCTGTTTGAGACTATCGAAATTTTCTGTCCCAGTAGTAAATTCAGCAGTGTGGATTTACCTACGTTTGTCCTGCCTACTATTGATATAAATCCGCTTTTAAAGTTATTGTTCATTGATTATCCCCGTATTAAACTTATTATTTTTGGTATATAAAGTGCCGCACCCATTAAAACAGCCATAAAGGCTCCTATCAATACTGCGCATGCGGCTGAATCTTTTGCTCTTTTTGCATTTTCGTTCATTTCTTTTGTTGCACAGTTTACCGCTTCTTCTATTGCGGTGTTTACCGCTTCGAGAATTATTACTAAGAATATTGTAAAACCAAGTGCAATCCATTCAAAATATGAGAACTTCAGAATAATCGCTCCGATTATTGCAAGTACTGCACATGTGCAGTGAATCTTAAAATTCTGCTGTGTTCTGAAATTATATTGAACGCCATGCCAGGCATATCTAAAGCTTTTAAATAATCTTTTTATATGTCTTATCATATCTACTCCTTATTCTCTAGGTAAATCTAAAATATCCATTACTTTTTCTTCGTGCTCACGCATTTCTTTTTTTTCTTCTTCTTCCATATGGTCAAATCCTAAAAGATGAAGTGTTGAATGAACTGTTAAATAACATATCTCCCTGTCTAAACTGTGACCGAATTCAATTGCTTGTTCTTTTGCCTTATCTAAGCATAAAACAACATCTCCGAGAATTATAACTTCATCTTCAAATTCATCATCATCCATAGGGAAAGATAAAACATCAGTTGTTTTATCTATATTTCTGTAGTAATTATTTAATGTTTTTATCTCTTCGCTGTTTACAAGTGAAACGCTTACCTGAGATGGCTTTTTGAAATTTTCATATTCCAATGTTTTGTTTATTGCAAGCTGTATCTTGTTATAAGTTTCTTCGCTTACATCTTTTCCGCTTCTGTTGTCAAATAGTACTTCGGTTTCTATCATGTTTATTGTTACCTCTTTTGTTACTTTGTTGTGTTGATACTTTTTTCCTGTTCGGGGTACTGCACTCTTTCGTGATATACTCCTGTTAATACTCTGAAAAATGTCTTCTTTATTACATCGATGTCTTTCATTTTAAGTGGTGAATTGTCAAGCTGGTGGGCTGCTATTTTACTGCTTACTATCTTATCTATCATAGCCCTTATGGCTTCTTTATTTCCTGTATCAAGGCTCTTGACTGCCGCTTCGACTCCGTCTGCCAGTAATACGACTGATGTTTCTATCGTCGTTGGCTTTGGACCGTCGTATGAATAAGTTTTTATATCCGGTTCGACACCTCTGCTTTTTTCTTTATAGTAGAAAAATTGTATAAGCGCATCTCCGTGATGAGTTTTTATAAAATCGATTATTTCTCTCGGAAGTCTGTATTTATTTGCCAGATAAACTCCGTCGCTTACATGATTTTTTATTATCCTGACTGATACGTTCGGGTCGAGATGGTCATGAGGATTATTCCCATGCTGTTGGTTTTCGCTGAAAAATAGCGGTTTTTCGCATTTTCCAATATCGTGATAATATGCCCCGACTCTAGCCAAAAGTCCGTTTGCACCTATTTCGCTGCATGCTTCCTGTGCAAGGTTACCTACAAGCAAACAGTGATGATAAGTTCCCGGTGCACCGGTTATAAGTTTTCTCATGAGCTCGTTTGTCGGGCTTGATAATTCAAGAAGTTTGAATGGTGTAAGTATATTGAATATATATTCCCCAAATAACATCATACCCATTGAAACTACGCCGGACAGTATCCCGTTTATACCCGCATACATTATGTTATATACCATACTCATTCCGAGAGTATTCCTTAGTATGCTGTATATAAGTACTATTATCATATTAGCCGCACTTACTATTATTGCAGCTTTGTATATCTTACTTCTTTCCTGGACTCTTTGCATATATAATATTCCCACGAATCCTGATAACAGTAGGAATACTATGGCTTCGGTGTTGATATCCAGTGCTACGGATAGGAATAAAACCATAAATACGTTTGTGTTGATAGCTATTCTAGGACTTAAAAGTATACATAAAGTCATACTCATAATTGACACAGGTATCAAATATATATTAAATAAGCTGGCTAACTGAGCGAGTACAATCATAAGAAGGAACTGACATGATATCAATGCCAACATTTTATTATTGTAGAATATGTCTTTGTGAAAAGTCCTTAAATATAAAATGTATACCAACATCAGGAACAGAAGCATTGCCGCGATACCAATTATGCTGTTATAGTCGTCAAAGATACCGCTTCTTATCAGTGAACCTTCTTTTAGTACATTGATTTGATTTTGGGTTATGATATCTCCTTTTTTGATAATAACTTCGCCCGGTTCATAAGTAATATCTTCAACCGCATTTTTTGCGTTTAACTTAGCTTGGTTCGTAGCATCTTCGTTTAAAACCATATTTGCTTTCAAACTGTTTTTGACTACTTCTTTTAATGCTTCGCTTACCTCATGATTAAATGATGACGCAGTATAATGCTTATTTATTTTTTTATAATAAGTATTCATACTGTCTGATATGACTTCATCTTTATAAAGATTATCCAGTAAGGATAATATATCTTTTTGTATTGATTTTACTGAAGCCATATCTTGTTTAATCAGTGCTTGGTATGTTTCTTTAGTTAAATCAATTCCGGATTTTGAATTGTAGATCTTAATGTTTTCATCTGTCAAATCTTTTTCTTTTATGTTTGTTATTTCTTTAAATAATTTATTTAGATTAGCTTCAACAGACTCTTTTGTTCCGGGTATATAGTCATAAACGTTTGGTGTTTGACTTACTGCCTGATCTTTTAAACTGTTTGTAAGAGAAGTATTTACTATTTTTCTGGGTGCAATGATGTCTTCCGACGCAACTTGTCCAACTTCCAAATCATATCTTTGGGGGATAGAACTTATGAAAGTTAAAATAAATGCTAAAATAAAGAATATTATTGCAATGGATAATTTAACTTTCCTGTTGGTTTTCATGTTTTCGAAGAAAATAGAAATATTAGTCTCTTTGTTTTTTTGTTTCGTATGTTTCATAAGCTTCTATGATCCTTTGTACTAAAGGGTTTCTTACAACGTCTTTTTTGGTTAGATGTACAAAGTCTACTCCTTCAACTTTATTTAGTATCCTTTCCGAATATATAAGTCCCGATTTCTTACCGCTCGGTAAATCGACTTGGGTCACATCTCCCGTTACAACGGCTTTTGAACCTTCTCCAAGTCTGGTTAAAAACATCTTCATTTGTTCTTTTGTCGTATTTTGTGCTTCATCCAATATAATGAAGGAATCATTAAGTGTCCTTCCTCTCATATATGCAAGGGGTGCTATTTCTATATGTCCTCTTGCTGCATTTCTTTCATATGCTTCACTTCCCATTATTTCAAATAACGCATCATATAAGGGTTTTAGATAAGGATCGATTTTTTCTTTTAAGTCTCCCGGTAAAAATCCGAGGCTTTCTCCTGCCTCTACCGCCGGTCTTGTAAGTATTATTCTTGAAACATCTCCGTTTTTTAACGCTTTGACTGCAAGTGCCACTGCTAGGTAAGTCTTACCCGTCCCCGCAGGTCCTATAGAAAACACTATGTCATTTCTTTTGGTGGCATTTATAAATGCGCTTTGTCCTATAGTCTTCGTTTTTATTGGTTTACCTTTGAATGTATAGCATATTACCTGGTCAAAGTTCGATATATTTTTTTTATTATCTTCTATCAAACTTAAAAGATAATTGAATGCTTGATCCGTAATGGCTGTATTTTCATTTACTCTGTTTATCATACAGCTGATAAGTTCTTTAGCTTTGGATACATTTTTTTCATCTTCACCTTGGATTTTTATGACATTATCTCTAAGGGTGATTTTTACATTAAAATGTTCCTCGGCAGATTTTATATATTTGTCATTACTTCCGAAAACCAAGACGATGTCTTCAATTTCTCTTGGCATTTCGAGATTTATAGTGAAATTTTCCAATTAAATCTCCTTACCTTTTGTTTATTTGTCTTTCTTCTACTATATTTTCTTTTAACTTCACTTTAGCGGTGATACTGTAATAATTGTTATCTAATGTATCAATACTTAAATATATATCAACTATGTTATCTTTGTCAATATTTTGGGTTTTATTTAACACTTCTATGACTTCTTTTTTTATCTGATTTTCGTCTTTTTTCGTTAAATTGTTTATATTATACCATTTTGTCGTACTTTGCTCTATAGGTATAGGGATAAAAAGTATTTTTACTTTCTTTTTTTCTTCTTTTACTCCTATATAACTTTTGTTTGCCACAGTTTTTTTATAGTTGATGGTCCTGTTTTTGAATGAATAAGCCGTTTCTTTAATAAATTCATCGTTTTCTTTTATAACATATGGATTTATTATTATATCTTTATAAGTATAAGTAGTGTTTATAAAGACATCTCCCATTGCGTGAATGTAATAATGTTTTATATCTCCTTCTTTTCCTTCGTATTTGATTTTACCGCTGATAAGTAAACTGCCTTTTTTTACTTTATCACCTTTTTTTACTTTTTTTATACCATTATAAGCAATTATACTTTCTATTTTCCCGCCTTTGCCTGCAACCAAATCCACTGCTTTTGATTTATTGAATTTCTTTATAGGCGTATTTTTTTCAACAAGCTTGATTTTAGCTTGTGTACCTTTGTAATCTATGGTTACATCCGATAGATCATGGTATGTATTTAATAATACCTTGGATATTTCTTTTTTATCTACTCCGTATTTATAGCATCCTTCTTTAAATCCTGCATCTTCCAACGTACTTAATATGTCGTTTCTGTCTATCCTGTCTGTTCCTGTTATTTGTATATCCCAAATGAAAAAGGAGAAAGCAAAAATAATAACGGAAATTAAAAAGGCACTAAAAATAAATACTCTTCTTTTTTTTAGTGACTTGAAAATAGATTTTTTACCATATTCATTTTTAATATCTATTATGTATTGAGCCCTTTTTGCGATCTGTTCGGCTTTTTCAAAATCCGTCAGCATGATTTTAAATACTATTGTCGTTTTATCAAGTTTCTTTATATCCCAAATGGATATATTGTTGTGATTTATTAAATTGATATATTTTTCCGGATGAAGTCCTTTTATCTCTACGAGGTAATACCCCATAATATAATGATAGAATTTTAAAATAAGCATAGTTTACTCCTATATGATGTATTCGATTGATGTTATCTGACCTTCTATTATTAGTTCTTCACTTATTAGAGTGGATAATAGCAAATCTTTTCCGTTAATGGATAAAAGACCTGAAGACGTATTTATCCTTATGTTTTCAGGGCTGTAAAATATTATTCCTTTATGGTTGATTATATTCATTTTTTCATTGCCCATGATTTCGATATTCAATTTTTCTAAAAGTATTTCTTCGGGAAGCTGAAGAGACTTTGTTAATTTTTCTTTGGTGTCGTTAATAAAATTTTTCATGTTAAATGTATATGATAATCGTTTATATTTATGAAAATATAGAATAAGAATAATCAACTATTTTTTGTTTTAGGCTTTGCCAAAAATCAAAAGTAAAATCAATTTAATAGAAATTTTTTAGAATAAATAAAAAATAAAAGTATTTTATTTCAAATCATTTTCCTTTTATTTCCTTTGTGCTATAATAATAATTAGTTCTAACTAACATTTTTATGGGAAAGGACGTAATAAAAATGAGTGATTATATGATTACATGCTGTTCAACTGCTGATATGAGCGAGGAATTCTTTAAAGTCAATGATATATCTCTTGCATATTTTCATTATATATTGGACGGTAAAACTTATGCCGATGATTTAGGTAAAAGTATTCCATTTGATAAATTTTATGACATGATTGCCGAAGGGGCTTCTCCGACAACATCTCAAATAAGCCCCGAAGAATATGTGGAGTTATTCGAACCGATACTTAAAAGCGGAAAAGACGTTCTTCATATTACTTTGTCAAGCGGGATAAGCGGAACCATTAATTCCGCAAATATAGCTAAAGATATGATGAATAAGGAGTATCCCGAAAGGAAAGTTATCGTCATAGATTCTCTGGGGGCTTCTTCCGGATACGGTCTGCTTGTTACACTTGCAAAGGAAAAACAAAAAGAAGGACTGGATATTGACGAACTCGCAAAATGGGTAGAGGAAAATAGGCTTAATGTTCATCATTGGTTCTTTTCTACCGATTTAACAAGTTATTTCAGGGGAGGCAGGATATCCCGTACGTCTGCTATATTCGGTACGGCTTTAAAGATTTGTCCTCTTTTAAATATGAGCTTTGACGGTAAGCTTATACCAAGAAGTAAATACAGAGGCAAAAAAAGAGTAATCGAAGAAATCGTAAAGAGAATGGAAGAGCATGCTGTCGGTGGTCTTGATTACAGCGGTAAATGCTATATATCCCATTCAAACTGTATTGACGATGCAAAATCAGTTGCAGAAAAAATAGAAAGTAAATTCTCTTGTTTAGACGGTAAAGTAATAATTAACAGTGTAGGAACCACGATAGGTTCCCACACTGGACCCGGAACGGTTGCATTATTCTTTGTTGGTGATAAAAGAGAAGATTAATAAGATAGAGTGGTATAAAGAAGGAGTCCTTAAGGGGCTCTTTTTATTTGGGTTTGTCGGAATATGTGATAAAATATGAATATAATTGTTATTCAAAAGGGGAGAAATTATGAAAACTATAAAAAAAGTTGTAAGTATTTTAGTTATGTGTATGTTTGTATTTTCTTTTGTTCCTGTTATAAATGCGGGAAATGCGGAATATATAAATAAGAAAACTGTATATTCTGCTGTTAAAGAAAAGAAACCTGCAAAACCTACCAAACTTAAAGCAAAAGCAGGAGTTAAGAAAGTAAAAATATCTTTTAAGAAGTCAAAAAATGCTAAAAAATATGAGATTTACCGTTCTGCAAAGAAATCCAGCAAATATAAAAAGATAAAGACGGTAAAAACAAATAAGTATACAGATAAAAAGGTAAAGACAGGGAAGAGATATTATTATAAGGTAAGAGCTGTGAATTCGGCAGGAAAAAGTCCTTTTACCAAGCCCGTAAGATCCGCAAAAGTCAAGAAACCCGCAAGCGGTAATAATGTGGGAAGTGTTGTATATATAACAAAGACAGGGAAAAAATATCATGCAAGAAGTTCTTGTGTTCAGCATCCTATAAAAACAACCTTGTCAAAGGCAAAAAACATGGGATATACACCTTGTAAGAAGTGCTGCAGATAATATTATTAATAGTACAAAAAAGAACCCTTTTAAGGGTTCTTTTTTATTAGATAAATGTATTGAAATGTATTGAAATTAATAAATGTTAATTATGACTATTGGTAAATAAGGTCAATAAATTACTTAAGGTTGGGATTATCTTATTCGTTTTATCTCTATTTCTATTATGTTTTCATTTAATTAATAAAATAAATATAGAAAAATAATTTTATGATCAATTATTGTATTTTTTAGAGTTATTTGTTTTATTGATAAGATATCTAAAGTATTTTATTATTAAAGATTAAAAATAATTTGATTTTTATATAACAATAAAATATGAAATATTTAAAAATATAAAGGATTGTAGTATAATATATCATAAAAATAAATTGTATTTATGGAGGATAGTATGTTATATACGGTTCCCGATTATTATGATAAATTTTATTGTTTGGCTGATAAATGTCCCGCAAGCTGCTGTGAGGGATGGGAAATCATAATTGATAAAAATTCACTTAAAGAATATGCGAGTATAGAAGGTCCTTTCGGTAACAGGCTTAAAAATTCTGTTGACTGGAAAGAGGGGATATTTAAACAATATAATAAAAGATGTGCATTTTTGAATGAAAAAAATCTTTGTGATATACATATGGAAGTCGGAGAGGAAATGATGTGTGACACATGCAGGACTTATCCAAAGCATATTGAAGAATATGATAACGAACGAGAAATATCTCTTGCTCTTTCATGTCCTGTTGCCGCTAAGCTTATTTTAAAGAATGAGAGTACCGTTAAATTCATAACTACTGAAGATGATACTGAAGGTCCTGAAGATAAAGATTTTGATATATTTTTATATTCCGCACTTATAGAAAGCAGAAAAGTAATCATAGAAATACTGCAAAACAGGGATGAAAATATTTATGTTCGTATGGCAAAAGTTTTAAATCTATCAAATGAAATCCAAGAAAAAAATAAACAATGATAATATATTCGGTATTGAAGATATTTTAGATATTTATAAATTTGATAAAACATCCTATAATTGCAATCTCAAAATTGTATTAAATAAAGATAAAATTCTTTATATATTAAGTTTGCTGGATGAGCTGGAAAAGTTAGACGATAATTGGGTAAGAGATGTATATAAATGGAAAGATGTTATTAAAGATTTCTCAGATGAAGATATTAAAACTTCTGTTGTTTCTGAATCGGAATTAGAACAAATGTCGGTTTATTTTGTATTTGTGTATTTTTGTACTTCGGTGTACGATTACGAAGTATTATCCAAAATAAAAATGGCTGTTATAAGTACATTGATTTGGGAAAATATATGCAGGGCTGAAAGTTTTATACAAAGTTCAAATAATGAAATAGATAAATTATCTGAGGGAAAGAAGCTTGAACTGGCATGGAGGTATTCCCGAGAACTTGAGCATTCTGATTTGAACCTTGATAAAATGGAAGATTTAATGAATGATAGAGTCGATATAAATGACTTGTTAAATTACTTATAAACCAAAAAACAGCCGATATAATTTTCTCGGCTGTTTTTTATGTTACATATTTGTTTATATAGTGAGAAGTATAATATATTTTAATTTTTTAATGGTTAAATTTTATTATATATAAATTTCATTTTTTAAAATATTTTTAAATACAAATTCTTCATTGTTTTTATTCTAAAATAAGGTTATAAGCTAAAATATCATATTATATTTAGATTAATGTAAAATGATTTTTATTATATTTGATTAATCCCTCTTTTTTCAGGTTTGATAGTTCTCTCGATAAAGCACTCCTGTCGACCGCCAGAAAATCAGCCATTTGCTGTCTGTCCAATGGGATATGAAATGATTTGACTCCATTTAATTGAGCTTGGTCAGATAAAAATGAAAGTATTTTATCTCTTAAATTCCTTTTTGATAAGTATTCAATTTTCTTATTTAACATTAAAGTCTTTTTAGATATTATTTTTAAAATATTTTTTGTGAATATATTTATAGCTTCAGTGTTTTGCTTTGAATTTAAAATATTGTTGATATTGATAAAAAGTATACTTGAATTTTCTGTTGATACTACGCTTACATTCAGCGGTTCGTCATCTAATATGGAGAATATTTCGGCAAATAAATCTCCTTTGTTTATATTTGCAACTATATTTTTATTTCCCCAGTAGTCTTCTTTTATTATCGAGGCTTTTCCCGATAAAAGTATACCAAACTTCTTTACTGTATCTTCTTTATAATATATATACTCATCTTTCTGATATTCTTTTATATTAAAAGTCCCAAGTTTTAAAATTTCGTTTATTTGTTCTTCATTTATATTTTTAAATAAAATCGAATCGATTAAAATATCTTTATTTTTTTTCATCTTTTATTCCTTTTGGTTGCAAATGCAACGTATTATTGATTGTTATTATAGTAAACTTACATTACAAAATCAATTAAAATAATTTAAAGGGGATTATTATGATCAGAAAAATAATAAAAATAGATGAAGAAAAATGTAACGGATGTGAGTTATGTGTCAATGCCTGTCATGAAGGAGCTATAGGTATGGTAGACGGTAAAGCAAGATTATTAAGGGATGACTACTGTGATGGACTTGGGGATTGTCTTCCCACTTGTCCTACCGGAGCTATATCTTTTGAAGAAAGAGAAGCGTTGGAATATGATGAAGAAGCCGTAAAGAAAAATATGTTAAAAGAACAACAAAGTGAAAAACTCCCATGCGGATGTCCGGGAAGTAATTCAAAAAAAATAGTACGAGATAACAGTAACCAGCAAAACATTTCTAACACTTCCGTTAAAGCCGAAAGTATGCTTACACAGTGGCCCGTTCAAATAAAACTTGCTCCCGCCAATGCACCTTATTTTGATAATGCAAAGCTTTTGATTGCAGCAGACTGCAGTGCTTATGCTTATGGCGATTTTCACAAGGATTTTATCAAGGATCATATAACTTTAATAGGATGTCCTAAATTAGACAGCGTTGATTATAGTGAAAAATTATATGAAATAATAAGTAATAATGATATCAAGAGCATAATTCTTACGAGAATGGAAGTTCCTTGCTGCGGGGGGATAGAAAATGCGTTAAAAGAAGCTTTAAAGAAAAGCGGAAAGTTTATTCCATGGCACGTTGTTACGATTTCTACCGACGGAAGGATAATTGACCGTCTGTAAGTTTATGTTATATTTATCATGTTATGTAAAAGTATGTTGTAGATAATAGGTTTTTATGTTAAAATTTGTTTACTTAATTCATTATTTAGATATTATGGGAGTAAATTAATGAAAAACAATTCAGTTAAAAACCTGATTATTGTGGTTATAACATTTTTAATACTGATATCATTATTGATTGGCGGTATCGTATTCTTCTTTTCAAATTATTCTGAAGATGTTAAAGATGCAGGAAGTAGTATTACAAATAGTTTGGGAAATAAAACAGCGGACGACAAAGACAGTTTTAGTATTGGCGAATTCTTTTCCGGTTTATTCGGGGATGATGAAGAAGATGAATTTGCGGATAATAATATATTTATAGAAAATATATCCGAAGGTGAAACTTTTAAAAAAGGTGATACCATAAATTTAAGCCTTAAGGCAAAAGATATATTTGAAGACGGGAATACGCAGGTGTTCATAGGTATATACAGTAAAAAAGATAAAAAATATGTCTTTGATAAAACGATAGAAAATGTTGATGGGGAAATAAACGAAGTTATAACAGTAGAAACAGGGAACTTTTCCTTAGGAGAATATTATATAGATGCGATTATCAATGATACGGATAAAAAAGATTATGACCTTGTGGAAAACGGATGTGTCTATACAACTACAATAAATATAAAATAAAGCTATATTTTATAGCTTTATTTTTTTATATTATAATATTTTACAAATTATTCCATTTGTTTTATATAAACTCTATTTAAGGTGATGATATGAAAAAGATAAATGGTTTATTTTGTAATTTTATTTTGTTTGTTAAATTTAGTACTTGGATTTTTTAGCGTATATTTTTGTTTGTTTAGAATAAACTTATCGGTAATTAATTATACTTTTATGGGAATGTTTGTTTTGAGTGTATTATTTACGCTAATAAGTGTAAAAAATTATGTAAAATATTAGAAAAATATGGTTTTTTCATTAAAAAAGGTATAAAATATATTTTATAAGTGTTTTTTATTATATAGTATTTATAGAGGATTTTATAAGTGTAAAAAAAATGCTTGAAATGCCGATTTTTATTGACATTGAAAGGTTTTTTTGTTACACTTTTTAGGCTGACTGTGCGAAGGAGTTGAAAAAATGCTTGATGAAATATCTAAATCACAACATGTGGTTGGCACAAAACAGACTTTAAAAGCAGTTGAACAGAATAATGCTTTAAAGGTGTTTTTAGCTAAAGACACAGACGAGGCAATAAGAGAAAAAATCGTAAAAATTTGTAATAAAAACCATGTAGCTATAGAAGAAGTGGACAGAAAAGAAGAGTTAGGCAAAGCATGCAATATCAGCTTAGATGCTGCCGTTGCTTGTATATTAAAAAACGAGGAAGGAGGAATAAGGTTTAATGCCAACAGTTAATCAATTAGTAAGAAAAGGTAGAAAAGAATTAGTTTACAAAACTAAATCTCCTGCTCTTAAATCTAACCCTCAAAAAAGAGGAGTGTGCACAGTTGTAAGAACTGCTACACCTAAAAAACCAAACTCAGCTATGAGAAAAATTGCCAGAGTTAGACTTGTAAACGGAATGGAAGTTACAGCTTACATCCCTGGAATCGGTCATAACTTACAAGAACATAGTGTTGTTATGGTTAAAGGTGGTAGAGTAAAAGACTTACCAGGTGTACGTTATAAGATTATTAGAGGAGCACTTGATACTCAAGGAGTTGCTGACAGAAAACAATCTAGAAGTAAATACGGTGCTAAGAAATAATTTATAATGTGTTGAACTATAAGGCAAGCCTTATACCTATATACGTGATATATAGAGCACAACGATAAATTTTACTTATCGAGTACCAATGAAAAAATTCAAATTATTAGGAGGGAAGTACAGTGCCAAGAAAAGGTCCAGTACCAAAGAGAGAGGTGCTACCTGATCCGATGTATAATTCTGTTTTAGTAACAAAGTTACTAAACAATGTTATGCTTGATGGAAAAAAGGGAGTAGCACAAAAAATTGTTTACGGTGCATTTGACATCGTAGCTGAAAAAACAGGAAAAGATCCGTTAGAAGCTTTTGAAGAAGCTTTAAACAATATTATGCCTTCATTAGAAGTAAAAGCCAGAAGAGTCGGTGGTGCAACATACCAAGTACCAATGGACATCAGACCTGAAAGAAGACAAACTTTAGGTCTTAGATGGCTTGTAACTTATACAAGAGCAAGAGGCGAAAAGACAATGAAAGAAAGACTGGCTGCTGAAATTATGGATGCACTCAATAATTCAGGTTCGTCAGTTAAGAAGAAAGAAGATACTCATAAAATGGCAGATGCTAATAAAGCTTTCGCACATTTTAAATGGTAAGGTGATTAAAAGATGGGTAGAGAGTTTAGTTTAGATAAAGTAAGAAATATCGGAATTATGGCTCATATCGATGCTGGTAAAACCACTACTACTGAAAGAATCTTATTCTATACAGGAAAGATCCACAAGATTGGGGAAACTCATGAAGGCGGAGCACAAATGGACTGGATGGAACAAGAACAAGAAAGAGGTATTACAATTACTTCTGCCGCTACAACATGTCACTGGAAAGGTCATGAAATAAACATCATTGATACACCGGGACACGTTGACTTTACAGTAGAAGTTCAGCGTTCACTTAGAGTACTAGACGGCTCTGTTGCTGTTTTCTGTGCTAAAGGTGGGGTTGAACCTCAAAGTGAAACAGTATGGAGACAAGCTGATAAATACAATGTTCCAAGAATTGCTTTTATTAATAAAATGGATATTATGGGAGCTGACTTCTATAATGTTGTTAACATGATTAGTGAAAGACTTGGTGCAAATCCGGTGCCTATTCAATTACCGATCGGTGCGGAAGAAGATTTCGTAGGTATCATCGACTTGGTTAAGATGAAAGCTTTCATTTATCATGATGATGAAGGTGTAGATATCGAAGAAACAGAAATCCCTGCCGATATGGTAGATAAAGCTGAAGAATACAGAGAAAAACTTTTAGAAGAAATCTCTGTAAACAGCGAAGAAATCATGGAAAAATATCTTGAAGGTGAAGAAATTTCTGAAAAAGAAATCATTGCAGCTTTAAGAGCAGGCGTTATAGGCCTTGATTTTATCCCAGTTCTTTGCGGTACAGCATTTAAGAATAAAGGTGTGCAAATGTTAATTGACGCTGTAGTTAATTTAATGCCTTCACCACTTGATGTTCCTGCTATGGTAGGACACAATCCAAAGACAGGTGAAGAAATGGAAAGACATCCAAGCGATGACGAACCATTCTCAGCATTGGCATTTAAAATCATGGCGGATCCATTTGTTGGTAAATTGGCATTTACAAGAGTTTATTCCGGAACACTTAAGAGTGGTTCTTATGTATATAACTCAACAAAAGGAAGAAAAGAAAGAGTTGGTCGTATCTTAAGGATGCATGCCAACGACAGAAAACAAATAGATGAAATCAGAACAGGCGATATCGTAGCTATCGTAGGTCTTAAAGATACTACAACAGGCGATACTTTATGTGCTGAAAACTCACAAGTATTGCTTGAATCTATCGAGTTCCCTGATCCTGTTATCTCTGTAGCTATTGAACCTAAGACTAAAGCAGGTCAAGAAAAAATGATTACAGCTTTGGTTAAATTAGCAGAAGAAGACCCAACATTCAGATTTAAGACAGATGATGAAACAGGTCAAACGATCATTGAAGGTATGGGTGAACTTCATCTTGAAATCATCGTAGATAGACTTCTTAGAGAATTCAAGGTTGAAGCTAATGTAGGTAAACCACAAGTAGCATTCAAAGAAGCTATTACAAAACCTGCAAGATCTGATTACAAATACGCTAAGCAATCAGGTGGTAGAGGACAATACGGTCATGTCGTTATTGAAATCGAACCAAACGAAGAAGGCAAAGGATATGAATTTGTCAGTGAAATCGTTGGCGGTGCTATTCCTAAAGAATACATCGAACCTGTTAGCAAAGGTATTCAAGGTGCTATGGAATCCGGTATCGTTGCCGGATACGAAGTACTTGATGTTAAAGTTAGATTAGTTGACGGTTCATACCATGATGTCGATTCATCGGAAATGGCCTTCAAATTAGCCGGTTCTATGGCCTTCAAAGATGCTATGGCCAAAGCCGGTCCGGTTCTTGTTGAACCTATCTTCAAAATCGAAGTTGTTGTTCCTGAAGAATATCTTGGAGATGTTATGGGTGACTTGACATCCAGAAGAGGTAAAATCGAAGGTATGGAACTTAATAACGGTGTTCAAACTCTTAGAGGATTTGTTCCGTTATCAGAAATGTTCCAATATACAACTGATTTAAGAAGTAAGACTCAAGGTAGAGGTACACATACTTTGACATTCTCGCATTATGAACCAGCGCCACAAAGTATGTTAGATAAACTTAAAAACGAATAATTATATATTTAGATTAAGGAGAAAGAAAATAAAATGGCAAGAGAAAAATACGAAAGAACGAAACCACATGTAAATATCGGAACGATCGGACACGTAGACCACGGAAAGACAACATTGACAGCAGCAATCACAAAGGTACTACATGAAAGATTGGGAACAGGTGATGCAGTAGCATTCGAAAACATCGATAAAGCGCCGGAAGAAAGAGAAAGAGGGATAACGATCTCAACAGCTCACGTAGAATATGAAACAGAAACAAGACATTACGCACACGTAGACTGCCCTGGACATGCCGACTATGTAAAGAACATGATCACAGGAGCAGCTCAAATGGACGGAGCTATCTTAGTAGTAAGTGCAGCAGATGGTCCAATGCCACAAACAAGAGAACATATCTTACTAGCAAGACAGGTAAACGTACCATATATCGTAGTATTCCTAAACAAAGCAGATATGGTTGATGATGAAGAACTTATCGAATTAGTAGAAATGGAAGTAAGAGAACTTCTTGACGAATACGAATTTGACGGAGATGAAACACCAATCGTAATCGGATCAGCACTTAAAGCGTTGGAAGATCCCTCAAAGTGAATGGGGAGATAAGATCCTTGATTTAATGAAAGAAGTAGATGCATTATATCCCAGAACCGGTTAGAGATACAGATAACCATTTCTTATTGCCTGTAGAAGACGTTATTCCTCAATCCACAGGAAGAGGGTACAGTAGCACAGGTAGAGTAGAAAGAGGAGTTATCAAAGTAGGTGAGAAGTAGAATAGTAGGAATTCACCCAGAAATTATGAAGACAGTAGTACAGGTGTAGAAATGTTCAGAAGATGTTAGACGAAGGTGTAGCCGGAGATAACATCGGAGCACTTTTAAGAGGTGTAGACAGAACAGAAATCGAAAGAGGACAAGTACTGGCAAAACCTGGAACAATTCATCCACACACAAAATTCAAAGCGGAAGTATATGTATTGACAAAAGACGAAGGTGGAAGACATACACCATTCTTCAACGGATACAGACCACAATTCTACTTTAGAACAACAGACGTTACAGGAGTAGTAAATCTAGAAGGCGGAGCAGAAATGGTAATGCCTGGAGATAACATTACAACAACTATTGAGCTAATCACACCGATAGCTATCGAACAAGAGTTAAGATTTGCTATCAGAGAAGGCGGAAGAACAGTAGGATCCGGAGTAGTAACAGAAATCATTGAATAATGAATAATAGACAGAAAAAAGAAGATCTTTTGGGTGTTCTTTTTTTGTGCAAAAGTAGAAAAGTAAGTTTAGATCATCAAGTAATATAAAAAAGTCATCTTCAAGTAAGTAGATAAATTAATGGTTATTTAAAAATGAAAAAAATATATCAATAATACGTTATAAACAGATAAGACCATAAAAGAAAGAATTTATTTAGCATTCCATGGAAACTGTCTGCTCTTCCCGCATTAATTAATCCAACATATCAACATATATTTTTTA
>NZ_DS560015.1:20051-22551 GCF_000154825.1 Anaerofustis stercorihominis DSM 17244
TATTTTATTTTCCCTACCAGTATCTCTCCGTCTATAGTTATTTCAGAAATATCATTATAATTAATATTTTCTAAATCTATATCGAACATTAACGGAGTCATTCTAATAAGGTTTTCCAATTGTTTACTATTCACTCTTATAGTATTTTTAGCTCTGACTCTATTTATGAGTTCGCAGTGCTCTTTAAAACAATCAATTACTTCTTGATTCGAGTATTCTTCATTTTTTAATTGTTCTTTTATTATATGTCTCAGTTCCTTTAAATGTTCTTTACCGGGTACTACCTTTATGATTTTACCACTATCAGATAAAATCCTTTTGAATTCAATATAGTTAGCAGGAGTATAAATATTTAAAATACAGTCCATAGATTTATCTTTCAGCGGTATGTCGTTAATGTCTGAAACCATAAAACATATATTATTTACGCCTCTTGAAGCTACATTGATCGCATCTTTGGAAAAATCAAAAGCAAATATATTATGATTTTTATCTTCTATTATATGAGAGTAATATCCGTCTCCACAGCCTGCATCGACAATATTTTTTACATCAGTACAATTATCCAGTATATTGGTTATTTCTTTCGCTATATGTTCATAGAAGCCGTCATTTAACATTTCTCTTCGCTTCTCAAAAAAAGTTTTATCATAACCTTCGGGAGGCTTTCTGTTTATTAAAAAGTTTATATAACCTTTTTTCGATATATCAAAGCAATGATTATTCTCGCATTTTAAACTATTATTTTCTATGATCATATTACTTTTACATTTCGGACATCTAAAATAATTTATATTGTTTGTAAATTGGATATTTTTGTTGTTACTCATATTTATTCCAAATTTGCATGGTTTGACCACATGCTTTCATTTACGGGTTCGTCTTTCATATCAAGGATTGTCAACGTGATTGTATCTCCAAGTAAAAGCAGAGATTGTTCGAATAGTGAAGTCATAGGTTGATTTGAATCTACTTGGTCAGGTAGATTTTGTTTGCTCTTGACAGGAATTCTTACAAATACATCTGTTATATCTTTGAGGGGATTATCAGGTATTGCTCCTATATGAGCAATTCTTGCTCCAAAAGATTTAGCCTTTTTAGCAATTCCGCTTGGGATTAATGTGCTTCCGCTTCCAGAACCAACGATAAGTAAATCTTTGTCTGTTATTGGCGGCTCTGTAGTTTCTCCTACTATATATGTATCATATCCTATATGTTTTAGTCTTTTTGCAATACATTGAAGCATTGTCATTACTCTTCCGACACCTATAAAAAATATTTTTTCTGCTTTATTTAATTCTTCAATAAGGCTGTATACTTCATTTTGATCAACTTTTAAAAGTGCTTCATTTAACTCATTTAAAATCAACTCTGCGTTTTTTTGGTAAATATTATCCATATTGTTTCATCTCCTTTATTTATATATAATAATTATATATTATTTTCATACGTTTTCAACTTTTAATATATAAAAAGAAATGTAAAACATTAAATATTTTCATAATACATGATAATCATTTGCAAAAAAAAGTCGACTATGATAAAATGATTTTAATTTAAAACTTTTACATAACTATGTTTAAGTTTATTCGATGTGAAAATGGAGGTGCTGATATTGAGCGCAAAAATTAAAGATGTTGCAAAGAAAGCAAATGTTTCAATAGCTACAGTATCACGTGTAATTAATAATGTTCCTTTGGTAAATGAAGAAACGAGAGATAAAGTTTTACAGGCGATAAAAGAAACCGGATACAGACCAAACGCTATAGCAAGAAGTTTAAAACTTCAAAAAACCGAAACTGTAGGTGTTGTCATACATGATATTACTATTCCTTATTATGCCCAAATTGCAAGGGGGGTTCAAGATATAAGTATGCAAAGCGGTTACAATGCTATTATTTGTAACAGTGATGCTGACAACAGAAAAGAAGAAGAGTTTATGGATTTGTTCTATCAAAAGCAGTGTGATGGAATTATATTTGCGGGAAGAGAATTAAATGAATCCGTGAGAAGAAAATTTGAATATATGAATATGCCTGTGATTTTATGCGGTATAGAAGACCGAGAAGGCGAATACTCTAGTGTAATAAATGATTATGATCAAGCTGTATATTCCTTAATGAAACATTTAAAAGTAATGGGTCATAAAACTGTGGGGCTTATTCACGGGGATAAAAAAAGAGCTTATAATGCCAAAAGAAACGAAGAAGTCATGATGGCTACTTCAAAAGAGCTTGGTATGAAAATAAATAAAAATTGTGTTATTGACAGAGATTTTACAATGAAGGGTGGATACCTTGCAATGCAGGAAATGCTAAAGGGTGAACTTCCTACTGTTGTGGTATGCGGAAATGACGAAATGGCAGTAGGTGCAATAAGAGCCATTGAAGAAAGCGGTATGAAAGTTCCGGAAGATATAAGTATCGCAAGTTTAAATTCCTGTGAAGTGGGAAGATGGATCAGTCCGAATTTAACAAGTATAAATCATTACATGTATGAT
>NZ_DS560016.1 GCF_000154825.1 Anaerofustis stercorihominis DSM 17244
AGTAAAAAGGATGTATTATACTCTTCTTTTTACATAAGGGTATTATAATAATAAAGCGAATATATTCTCCTTAGAATTATAATTTAATTATTAACCATTAACTCTTTTTTTGGCTTCTTCTAAAATTGTACCTGCTGATCTTACGCCAAGTCCAAATCTGTTACATCCAATTTCTGCCATTGCGATAAGAGTATCCAAATCTCTTACTCCGCCTGCAGCTTTGATTAAAGCATCATCACCGATAGTTTCTTTTATAAGTTTGATTGTTTCTACTGTAGTTGGTTTTGGACCCCAGCCTGTACCTGTTTTAACATATGTAACACCGGCTTTTACGCATAGTTCACTTGCTTTTTTGATTTCGTCATCTGTTAGATAACAAATTTCAATAATTGATTTTACAGGAACGCCGTCAGCTGCTTCCACTACTGCTTTGATATCATCAACGAAATAATCGTATTTACCTGATTTAAGTGCACTGACGTTACTTACCATATCAAGTTCTTCACATCCCATAGCAATATTTTCTTTAGCTTCGATTATCTTATTTGCTGTTGTTGCAGCACCGCTTGGAAAACTTACAACACCTGTTGTTACGATATCAGGATAATCTTTTAATCTGTCAATAGTATACTTTGTAACCCAAGGCATTGGTGATGCACAGATACAATTATACTTAATAACTGTATCAATCATTTCCTCAACTTCGTCCATTACGATATCAGTTCTTACCGTACTGACATCAATCATTCTGCTAATGTTCTTTAAATCTACTTCTTTTTTCATTATTTAACCTCCGATGAATAAACATCATTATCTTTTATGGTTTTATAATAACAGGTAATTACCTTTTTGTAAAGTATTTTTTAAAAATTTATAAAAAATATGTTAAGGTGGTGATGTTTAACTTTTTTAAAAAATTTAGATATTGTCGTATTATATGATATAATGTAAATTACATAGTTAGGAGGATATAATGATAAGTTTAGTACTTGGAATATGTTTTTCATTTGAATCAGTTTTAGTATTCATCTCTTTGTTTTTTACGGTCAAAAGAGTGATTTTTAATGGGACTCATCCCTTTTTATTATTTTTGATTATTTTTTATGCCTTGGCTTGTTTTTTTATAGGGCAATTGTTTTTCTATATGGCTAGAAGAAAGTATAAGGTGGAGAGTATATTCAATGTGCCGTTGTTGGATATAAACATAAAAGAAGAAATAAAACTTGAGCATATCATAGAAGGAAGAGACATTGCAGGGATAGAGGACGGGAAAATTCTCTATATTGAAGACGAGAATAAAAATAAAGATATAGATACAAATCAGAATATTACTTGAACTTTTATCAAGTAATATTTTTTTATAGTAAGTAACAACATAGATACGATTAGTAACAGCATTAATTGAAATAATTTGATATGATAATTTTAGGAGGTTTGATATGGGGTTTTCAGAAAAATTAAAAAAATTAAGAATTGATAATGAGATGTCACAGGAGAATTTAGCAGAACTTTTAAATGTTTCACGTTCGGCTATTGCAAAATGGGAAAGTTCAAAGGGAATGCCGGATTTAGAGAATATAAAGATGATAGCTCCAATATTTGATGTTACTATCGATTCTCTTATCAGGGATGAAGAGGAAATAGAAACGACGGAAGAAGGGTTTTGTTTTAAGATTGCGGGAGCGGGAGTCGGCATAGGGTTAGTCTTGGGATTTTTATTCCGAGATTTTGGCGTAAATAATATGGGAGCATGGGGGATAGGGTTTGGAATAATCGGGTATATTATAGGTTATGTCATTATTGAAATAAAAAACAAATAAAACTGTACATAAAAAAGGAGAAATCCTCCTTTTAATTTATATAATTATTTATATTATTTTGTTCAATAACGTTTTTCCCAAGAAGCGTTATAGCTTTTGCCGGACAATTTGTTATACATCTGTAGCACATGGTGCATTTATTTTTTGTATTTATTTTATTATCTATAACTTTTAAATTGTTCATAGGACATAGAGAAATACATCTATTGCATTTTGTACATTTATTATTATCAACTTTAAGTTTAGAGGAATATTCTTTGGT
This sequence comes from Anaerofustis stercorihominis DSM 17244, assembly GCF_000154825.1. NCBI lineage: Bacteria > Bacillati > Bacillota > Clostridia > Eubacteriales > Eubacteriaceae > Anaerofustis > Anaerofustis stercorihominis. Next base: position 2,083 of record NZ_DS560016.1, read on the forward strand.
TTTATTATAAAACCAAAGTCTTTGACCGACTAATCCGGCTATATGATAAATAATACTGAGTCCTTCTTTTGTTGGAGCATTATTTTTATATTTTTGAGCCGCATTTATAATTTTGCTTTCTGCTTTTAATATTATTTGTTTATTTTCTTCTTTACTCCTTTTCAAGGCCTTTACATCCGCAATGCAGTCGGGCATTTTTACCTGGAGACCTCCCATGATATTGGCTCCGTATTTTTTTAGTATTCTGGCTGAACACCCCGCACCGTCTCCGCTGAATAACCCCATAGTTGCAATAATAAATACATTTTTATTTTTAAATAAGTCTTTATTATTTAAAATAAAATCTCTCACTATTTTGGGAAGAGAACTATAATATATGGGATACGCAAATACAATATCTTTATTATTTAATAATTCTTCTTTTATATTTTCGCTTTCTATTGATAATATCTTTGCATCACTTTCAATATTTTTTACAAATTTATCAATACAATATTTTGTGTTTCCCGTACCGCTGAAATAAATCCCTAACATATTACTTTTTGCTTCCTTTATTTTATTTTGCATATTATAATTCTGTTTTGATAATCTTTTATTGACTTTATTAAATCTTCAAATGATATAAATACGGTAGCCGAGTTTTCCATCGGATGAATACCTATTGCTTTATTTTTAAGCTCTTCGTCAAATACGGAAATAACTTTATTTCCCACGTCGTTTATTACCGCTATAGGTGTCACGCTGCCTGCGGTTACATTTAATATATTTTCAACATCTTTATTTTGGGCAAAACTAAGTCTTCTGCTTCCGATTTCTTTTCTTAAACTCTTCAAATCGGCTTTTTTATGTGCGGGAAGTGTAACAAGGTAATAATTTAACTTTTTATCATCTCTTAAAAATAAATTCTTTGCGATTTTTTCTTTTCCCGGTATATTAAGTTCATCGACTTCATCGATCGTAAATACTTTTTCATGTTCAACTACTTCATAATCTATATTTGAATTTTTAAAATATTCATATGTTTCCTGTTTGTTCACTTTAAATCATTCCCTTTCTTATTTGTTGTTAAAATCGTATTTCATGGGGACATAGTTTGTTTTGATTTCTTTAAATCCAAGTTTGTTATATAATTCATAACCTTCTTTTGTTGAGTTCAGTTCGATATAATCAAGGTTTATATAACTTGCATCCTCTATTAATTTTTCCGTAAGTTTCTTTGCGATTCCCTGTCTTCTAAAATCTTCTACTGTAAATACATTGAGTACCGTTCCTATTTTACCGTTTATAAAATTTACTCCTGATGGCATATTTGAAATGGAAATAAATGCAGATGAAATTATTTTATTTCCTTCTAGTGCTATATAAGCATAAAAGTCTTTGTTTAAGTGTTCTTTAAAATATGATAATAATTCTCTTTTTATATTGCTTTCATTATTTTTAATAGTTTCTTTAAATTCATATTTAAGGAATTTAATTCTTATATCTTTAAGTTCTTTTATATCGCTTTTATCTGCTTTTTTTATTATCAATATTATGCTCCTAACTTAATCAATAAAATTATATTAATTATAGTATTTAATATCCTAAAAGACAATTAACAAATTTATATTAGTATAAAAAATCCCTGATAGCAATCAGGGATAAAATTATTTTCTTATTTTGGGAAGTGTATTTGCTCCGTGAGGAAGTAATGCAGTTTCCATATCAAGACTGCCTCCGTTTAAGTCTTTTGCTATTTCAAGTGCTTCATCCAGTGTTGTTGCTACATATGCTTTTGTGTTTTTAAATTCTTCCTTTGGTATGCTTGTTACGAGTATCAAATTATATTTATCTGCAAAATCAGCAAATAAATATCCTACATATGCGCCTATGGAGAAATCATTTCTGAGTGCGACTTCTCTGTCATACATGTTATCATATCCTTTGATTTGTTTTTCGCAGTCTTCGTCTCCGAATTTTTCTCCGCATTTAAATAATATTATAGCAGTTCCATTGTCCTCTATTATCTCCATAACATTGCAAAGAGTCTTTGAACCTTGATAGAGATTTATATCTTTTGGGAAGCCTCCTGCGGTTGCAATGACGAAAGGATATTTTTTATCTATATATACTCCTTCCATTTCATCGACCATTTTACAGGCTTCTTTATGAGCTTCAACATAATCTCCGGCAAATGCTTTTATTATATTAAAATCTCCGTCTACTACTACATTTAATAAAAACGCAGGCTTAAGCATTTCTGCAGCTTCCATTAAGTCCGTATGGAAAGGATTTGTTTCGCTCATATTTGCACTTCTGACAAACGGATTTGAACCGCTTCCGAGTCCTTCATTTAAAGATAGTGAGTGGTGTTTCATTATAGTTTCTCTTGCTGCAATCCCGGGAACTATACTTTTTCTGCCTCCTCCGAAACCTGCAAGGAAATGATATACTACTCCGCCGGTTATAATCACTTTATCTGCATTTACGGCGACTTTATTTAATTTAATAGGCGTACCGTGGGAAGTTGTTCCCATGTAAACCATATTTTCATCGTCAGTACAAACGTGGTCTATTATTTCTATCCTTCCGTAGAGTTCTCCTATTAGTTCTTTATGTTCTTCTTCTGTCTGTTTTCTGTGCGTTCCCGTTGCACTTAAAATAGTTATATCATCATCTTTTACTCCCGCTTTGTTTAATTCGTCCACTAAAATTGGAAGATACATTTTCGATGACTGCCACTTTCTTGTTATATCGGATATTATAATGCAGACCTTATCGTCTTTATCTATCTTTTTATTTAATTTATCGCTTCCGATAGGGTTATCTAAGGCGTCTTTTATATGTTCTTTGGGTGTCTTTTTAGTAAGTCCCAAATCGTTGGATTCAAGAACCTCTTTAATATTTTCATCCTTTAACTTTACATCAAATTCTATTTTGTCATATCTTAATTTATAACTCATTTATTAATTCTCCTTACTTATATAAGCTTATTAAAGATTTAATCCTTATTAAAAGTTTAATAAGTCTATATAAAATATTTTTCTCACATTTTATCACAAAATGTTTATATTTACTATATGTTAATACGTTTAAGTTCCTTTTATTTATTTTATGATTTGTATTTTGATTTTGGAAATCATAAAAGGGAAGGAAATAATAAATTAATTAGACAATTATTTCAGGAAAAAATTGAAAGAAATTGTTGAAATCGTTTCATGAAATATATGCTAAGATATATTTAAGGAAGAATCAATGAATAAGGTGATTTAAATGTTTCTAAAAAGAAGAGAACTATTGATACTCAAAAGTTTAATGTTAGCCGATAAAGGTATCAGGATATCGTATCTGACAAATAAATTTAAGGTATCGGAAAGAATGATAAGGTATGACATCGATAATATAAATTATTTTCTTAAAAGTATCAATGCTTTTATAGACAAAGATAGAAATGGAAATTTTATTTTAAATATAAAAGAGGAAGATATAGCAAAGTTAAAAGAGGAGATAAATAACTTTGCCGTTACTGATGTTTATCTTACGGAAGAAGATAGGTTTAATTATATAATCATAAAACTTTTAACCGCAAACAATCCAATAACTATTTCATCTATAGCTGAGGAACTTTACGTAAGCAGAAGTTCGTTAAATAAAACGATGAAAAAGGTCTATGAATGGTTTGATGAACAAGGTATCGATGTTATAAGTAAGACCAATTACGGGATACTTTTAAATTGTTCGGAAAATAAGTGGAGAAAAGCAGTAATAAAATTAAGCAATAACAAAGAACACCGCGGTTACTTTTACAGTCTTCTTCACAAAGCCTCCAATGACAGTGACGATAATTATTTAAACCCTACCAATTATATTCTTCCTCTATATAAAGAAGCTTTATTCGATGAAGAAGATTTATATAAAATTATAGATTCGATTTCATATTTGGAAGATTTACTGGAAACAAAATTTGATGATTCAAGTTATGTATCTTTATTGATACATCTGGCAATAGCAATGAAGAGACTCAAGAAGGGAAACAAGATTTTAATGTCGGATGAACAGCTTGAACAGCTTAAAAATGAAGATGAATACTCTGTTTCCAAAAGTTTTGCTAAATATTTAAATACCATTTTCGATATTGATATTCCTGATGAAGAAATAGGTTATATAACCATCCATTTGATGGGAGCAAGAAGATTTTTTATTCTTGCAAATGATGATAAAGAATTAAGAGAAGTCGTAATAAAAATCATTGATAATGTTCAAAAGATTTTAAATAAAAGTATTGATAATAAATATATCGATGATTTGATTAAAGATTTGACTGTTCATTTAAAACCGGCAATATCAAGGCTTAAGAATTCTTTAATGATCGAAAATCCTATACTGGGTACCATAAAAGGGAAATATATGGATATATTTTCTGCGGTAGAAAAATCTTGTTTTATCATTAAAGAAAAATATTATATAGAAAATATCCCTGATGACGAGATAGCTTATATAACGATGCATATCGGGGCAAGTTTAGAAAAATCAAGAGTTATCAAAAGTAAAAAAATAAAAGCTATAACAATGTGTGCAAGCGGTCTCGGGACTTCCAAAATGCTTTCCAGCAGGATACAAAGGGAATTTCCAATGATAGAAATCATAGGAGAAATATCAATATTCGATGCTTCCAGATATAGAAAAGCAGATGTGATAATTTCAACCATAGATACTTATATAAAAACCGAGATCCCAATCATAAGGGTAACGCCTTTACTTGATAATAAAGATATAAAAAAAATAGAAGATTTCCTTGATATAAAAAGGGTAGTTCCAAACTATGAAATACTTGGTGACTTAGATAATAAAATAGACATAATCGTAAAGGCAGCAAAAGATAACAGTACTGATTTGGATGAAATTAAATTTAAAGATGATTTATACAAAATATTGATTAATAACAACAATACAGGAGAGGAGATTTTACCTATGCTTTCGGAGTTAATTGACGAAAAGAGAATTTCATTTTATGACGCAAAAAATTGGGAGGACGCAGTAAGGGAGGCCGGGAGACTATTGGTGAATACCAAATGTGCTAAAAACGGATATGTGGATAAAATGGTGGATACCGTTAAGGAACTTGGCTCTTATATAGTAATAACAAAGGGTATCGCCTTACCCCATGCAAGACCGGAAGACGGAGCTTTAAAAGTTGCAATGAGTCTTGTAATACTGAATAATCCCATAAATTTCGGTAATAAGAATAATGACCCGGTAAAGGCGGTTTTCGGACTTTGTGCGGTTGATAATCACACTCATTTAAGGGCACTTTCGGATCTTGGTAAATTTGCCGTTAATGAGGATAATTTTTCGACCTTGGTTTCACTTAAGTCTAAAAAAGAAATATCAAAATATATTAAACAAATATGTGAGGAGAGTGATAAGAATGAATGACAGAATCAAAAGAATTAAAAAAAGTGTGGTCAGCGTAAAACCCGAAGTATGTACCGAAAGGCTGAGGATAATAACAGAGTCTTATGAAAGGTACAAAGATGAACCTATTATAGTAAAAAGGGCATTGTCACTAAGAGATATTCTTTTAAATATGAGTATTTATTTGGAAGATGAGCAGCTTGTTATCGGCAATCAGGCTTCGGGAATAAGAAGAGCTCCGTTGTTTCCCGAATATTCATGGGACTGGATTTTTAAAGAAATAGATGAATTTGAAAAAAGACCCAGCGATGTCTTTTATGTAAATGAAGAAAATAAAAAGATAATGAGAGAAATATTACCTTTATGGAAAGGAAAGACATTAAAAGACAGAGTACTTAAGACGCAGACAAAAGAAGTTTTGGAAGATAAAAAAGTCGGTGTTCTCGGATGGGAAGGAAATGTAACAGCCGGAGAAGGACATATAATCATGAACTTTGAAAAGGTGTTAAAAGTTGGATTCAGAGGTATTGTAAATGAAGCAGAGGATAAACTTTCAAAACTCGACTATACCGACCCTGATGATTTGAGAAAAGTTTCTTTTTATAAGGCTGTAAAAATTGTATATTCCGCTTCAAGTGAATTTGTTGAAAGATATATAGATTTGCTTGAGGGAAAAATTATTATAGAAAAGGATGAACAAAGAAAGAAGGAGTTAAAACAAATTAAGAAGAACTGTGAGAATATTGAATATAATCCTCCTACAACTTTCAAAAGTGCGGTTCAGCTCCTTTGGTTTGTTCAGCTGATTTCTCAGATAGAAGCCAACGGACATTCAATGTCTATGGGCAGGGTGGATAAATATATTTATCCGTTTTACAAGAGAGATATCGATAAAGGAATTTTAAATAGAGATGAAGCAAAAGAATACATAGAGTGTTTTTATTTAAAACTATTCACGGTAATAAAGATTAGACCTTGGTCTCATACAAGATTTGTTGCCGGATACCCTACATATCAAAATATTATTATAGGCGGGAAGAATATAGACGGGAAAAGTGATTTGAATGAAATGTCGTATATACTTCTTGAAGCTCTGGGCGATATCAAATTGTCAGAACCTAATTTTTATATAAGGTGTCATGAAGATATGCCTAAGGATTTCGTGGATTTAATGATAAAAGTCATAAAGATGGGTTTCGGTATGCCTGCTCTTGTAAATGATGATGTTATCATAAATTCTTTGATCGACAGAGGTGTGAGCAAAGAAGACGCTTATGACTATTCCACAATGGGGTGTCTTGAAGTTCAGGTTCCCGGTAAATGGGGATATAGGGCAAACGGAAAGACAAAAGTAAATGTATTAAAAATAATGGAAATTGCTTTAAACGGAGGAGTAGATCCCAAAAGCGGTATTAAAACTATAGAAGGGATTCCCGAATTTACAAAGTTTACTGATTTTGATGAAGTGTATAAAGCTTACTGTAAAGCAATGATATATTATATGCGTCTTCAAGTCACTGCGGATAATATCAATGATATTGCCATGGAAGAACTTGTTCCCGATGCATTTTGTTCAGGGCTTGTAGAGGACTGTATAGGAAGAGGTAAGACTATAAAAGAAGGCGGAGCCGTTTACGATATGATAAGCGGAGCATTGGTAGGCGGTCCTAATGTCGGTAATTCACTGTATGCCTTAAAGAAGGCTGTGTTTGAAGATAAGTTACTGACCTTGGAAGATGTTCAAAATGCTGTAAGAAGCAATTATGAAGGTATTGAAGGAGAAAAAATAAGACTGCTTCTTCAAAACAAAATAGACAAATACGGAAACGATAATGATGAAGCGGATGATATGGTTGTGAAGATTTATAAACCATACATTGATAATATAGCTTCTTATAAAAATACAAGATTTGGCAGAGGTCCGATCGGCGGTATGTTCATTCCTTCCACCGTTACGATTTCTTCAAATGTTCCCGACGGAGCAAAAGTAGGAGCAACACCAGACGGTAGAAAAGATGAGGAACCGACTGCGGAAGGGGTATCTCCTATGCACGGAACAGAGAAGAACGGTCCGACAAGTGTTATAAATTCTGTTTCAAAATTGGAGACGAGAAAGATGACAGGCGGACAATTGCTTAATATGAGATTTAATCCGACTACGGTAAAGACCAAAAAAGATGAAGAAAAATTTTATGCATTGATAGAAGCATTTTTCAAGAAGAACGGATGGCATGTTCAGTTTAACATGATATCTACGGATACTTTAATCAAAGCCCAGAAAGAACCCGAGAAATATCAAGATTTAGTTGTAAGGGTTGCAGGATATAGTGCTTTATTTACTTCTTTGGACAAAATTACTCAGGACGACATAATAAGCAGGATGGAATATGAATTATAGGAGGATGGAAAGATGAAAATTATTACAGTTTGCGGAATGGGGATGGGTACGTCTTTAATTTTAAAGATGACTATCGAATCTGTACTTAAAAAAGAAGGTTTAAGTGCAGAAGTAGTTCATTCGGATTTAGGTTCGGCTAAAGCTCAAAATGCTGATTTATTTGCGATTTCGGTAGATATGGTAAATGCATTTGGAGAGTCCGGCAAAAATTATGTTGCTGTACAAAGTGTATTTGACGAAAACGGCGTAAGAGAGACAGTTTTACCTGTTGTGAAAAAATTTTTAGAAGAAAATGAAAAATAAAATTTAAATAGGAGGTTAAAATGAATTATTTAATCAATTTTGTAGATTATATGGCAAACTATGTCCTAGGCGTTCCGGCTATTATGATTGCTCTTGTTTCTATGATAGGACTTATTGCTCAAAAAAAATCTTTGCCTGATATATTGTCGGGAACAATGAAATCGGCTATGGGTTATTTGATATTAAGTACGGGAGCAGGCATACTTGTAAGCTGTATGGTACCCCTTGGGGGAATAATGAATGAAGTTTTTGGTTTTCAAGGATTTTTCCCTAATGATGAATCAATAATAGCTGCGGTAATGGGGACTTACGGAAAAGTGGCAGTTTTGTCAATGGTTGTATGTTTTATAGTAAATTTAATAGTAGCAAGGTTTACAAAGTTTAAATATGTATATTTAACGGGACATATGTTACTATTCATCAATATGTTGGTCTGTGTACTTATAGAAGTACAGTTAGGTATTACCAGCACATGGCAGATTGTTCTCTTAAGCGGTTTGATAAGCGGTATATATTGTCCGTTAGCCATTGCGCTATGTCAAAAGTATACCGATAAAGTTACAAACAATGCAGGAGTGGGACTTGCTCATTCATCATGTCTGCAAGCATTTATAGGTGGTTGGATCGGCGAGAGATTTGGTGATCCAAGTAAATCTACGGAAGATTTAAAACTACCTAAATGGGCGAGTATTTTCAGAGATGCGACGCTTGCTACCGGGATAACGATGTTTTTAGTATTCTTGGTCGTAGCTTTTATAGCTCCGAAAGATTATATATTAGAGCAGGTAGGCGAACAAGGTAGGTTTATGTGGGCTGTAATGAACGGTCTTAACTTTGGTGCCGGAATAACCATTTTGTTATCCGGTGTTAGAATGCTTATTGCAGAGATCGTACCTGCATTCAAAGGTTTTGCAGATAAAATCGTACCTAATGCTAAACCGGGTCTTGACTGTCCGATAGTTATGCCTTATGCTCCGACTGCTTGGCTTTTGGGTTTCTTAATAAGTTTTCCGATAGGTATTATATGTACATTGATTTCTGCGGGACCTCTAAGCGTTCAGTATGTGCTTATTGCGGGGGTTATCCCTCACTTCTTCGGTTCAGGTCCTGCTGCTGTTTACGGTAATGCAACAGGCGGTGTAAAAGGCGCAGTCATTGCATCAATAGTTTCTTCTCTTATCTTAAGCTTTGGTATACAGTTGCTTATTCCGCTAACGGGAAGCGTATGTATCGGTACCGGACTTACATGGGGTGAAAGTGACTTTGGTGTATGGGGTACATTGCTTGGATACATATTCAAAGGTATATCAAGTATCTTTTAAATAAAAAAGGAAATGTTAAAATGCGTAACATTTCCTTTAGGTCAATCAATATAAGAATATTGAAAGAAATATAATAAATTATACTAATTTTCTATCTAAAAAACAATCATTAAGAGGTAAATTATGGGAAAAGTAGCATTATTAAAGTGTAAACCGAATCAAATCAAAGAAAAAGTACATAAAGCATTAGATTTACTCGGGGGTATTTCTGAATATGTAAAAAAAGATGATATGGTAGTTATAAAACCTAATGTTCTTTGTGCTCAGGATCACGAAACGGGAGCGACGACATCTCCCGTTTTGGTAAAAGCAGTTGCGGATATGTGTCTTAACGCCGGAGCTGAAAAGGTAATAGTTGCGGAGAGTTCCAACTGGGGAATAGACTCGATGGAGGCAATGAAAGAATGCGGATATGATAAAATTGCCGACGGAGAAAAAATAGTCTTAATGGATTTAAAAAAAGGTGAATTCGTTAAAAAGGATATTGATGGTTTGGTCCTTAAAAGTATCAATATACCAAAGGTATTATGTGATGCGGATGTCGTTATAAACTGTCCTGTACTTAAAGCACACACCATGACTAAAGTAACTATAGGTATAAAAAATCTATCTGTGGGGATTTCTTCCGACGAAGATAAGCAGCATTCACTTCACAGAATAGGGCTCTATCCACCATTAAGCGATGAAATGGAGAAAAACGGTTCTTGGCTCGATCAAGCCATATGTGATATAAATTCGAATACAAATACGACACTAACCGTGGTTGACGGTATATATGGTCTTCATGGAAAAGGAGCCCCTCTTTTTGGGGATAAAATCAATACTAATCTAATCATGGCTTCTGATGACAGAGTAAGTATTGACAGTGTCGGCAGTAAAATTTTAGGTCATGACGCTATGGAAGTTCATCATATAAGAAATTCTTATAATAGAGGTATGGGAGAAATTGACTTAGATAAAATCGAGGTAGTCGGAGATAAAATATCGGATTTTAAATTTGATATAAATCAGTCTTATAATACTTCGCTTAATGGCATTCCAAGTAATGTTACTGTTATAAACGGATGTAAAAACTGCAAAGCCTGTTTATCGACCATGACTTATGTTTTAAGCAGACATAAAGATGAAATAGAAAAAATGAATATTCATATAAATGTATATGTAGGTAAATATTTTGAAGATAAAAAACTTCCGTCTGACAGAAGGATGCATATTTATTACGGTAATTGTGCGGGAAGTCATATTTACGGAGGAGGTTTTGTTCCCGGATGTCCTCCAAGGTCCAGAAGACAGTTTATTCAATCTATAGGGGCTTTGGATATATATAAACAGGACGAAGGTCTGGATACGGACAGGTAGATATTATGAGTAATAAATCTGCTGTTGTATTTGACATACAAAAATATAGTATACATGACGGTCCGGGGATAAGGACAGTAGTGTTTTTAAAAGGATGTCCATTGAAGTGTCTATGGTGTGCAAATCCGGAATCACAATTATCAGAACCTCATATTGTTTATTTCAAAGATAAATGTATCTCAGATTTAAACTGTAAAAAGGTCTGTCCTAATAATGCAATAACCTTCGATAAAGAAGGGATAAAGATAAATGAGAATAAATGCAGTAAGTGTATGTTATGTGTGGATAACTGCTATGCTACTGCTCTGAAAGTATATGGTAAAAATTTAACTATAGATGAAATCGTATCTAAATGTATGGAAGATAAACTTTTCTATGAAACCTCAAACGGCGGCGTAACTCTTTCGGGAGGAGAACCTTTATTTCAGTTTGAAGCGGCTCATGAAATTTTAAGTAGATTAAAATCCAAGGGTATACATACAGCAATCGAAACGACGGGATATGTCAGTAATGAAAATATAAAAAAAATAATGGATTATGTGGATTTGTTTTTGTTTGATATAAAAGCAGTAAATATTGATAAACATAAAAGGCTGACCGGAGTAGATAATCATATAATTCATGATAATCTAAGATATCTTGATGAACATAATAAAAATATCATTATAAGGGTTCCTGTTATCCCTTCTTTAAACGACAGCAAAGATGATATGCTAAATATCATAAATTTTGTTAAAAACTTAAAAAATAAACATCAAGTTAACTTACTTCCATATCATAGACTTGGTTTGTATAAATATGAAGTTTTAAAAAGGGATTATGAATTAAAAGATATAACTCCTCCTAAAGATGATTATATGAATAGTATTTTAAAAATGTTCAAAGAAAATGATATAGAGTGTCAGGTTGGAGGATAAATATGGAAAGCAGAGTAAATATCATTTCCAAAGGGAATGAAGTGGATATAAATATAGCGAGTGAACGGAATAAAAAGAAGATATTTATATTTGTTATCGGTATGTCACTGATAATCTCACTCATTTATATATTGTTTTACTGGTCTTTTAATTATCAAAAGACTGTGTCACCCGGAACATTTATTGCTTTTATCTGGCTTATGGTGATTTTTTATCCTTTATTTAAAGGATTTATAAGTCAGATATGCGAGAATGAATGTATAAAGATATCTAACGATGAAATAATTATCAAATCTAATTTTACATCTTACAAAGTGGATAAGAAAAAAGTAAAAAAGGTGTTTTCTAGTTTTGAAGACTTAATACTTTTTAATGCTTTGGAACATAACAAATATATTTTTTATTATGACAGAGGTAGGATAAGTTTAAATATACTAAACAGAAAAGATAAACTTAGAAAGATACGTTTCGGAAAGTGTCTTGAAAAAGAGGACACTCAAAAAATAATAAGTGTAATAAAACATATTTGATATGTTTTATAGTAAAATCCTTTAATTAAAATTGTTTAAAGAAGTCTTATATAAAAGGCTTCTTCTTTTTATGGCAAATTATATCCATTGTAAATGGGATTTTGATATGGTATAATCTTTTTGCGAGTTAGAAGATGTGTTCTGATAATGAGCATTTAAATAAAGTTCTAAACCTAAAGCATAATTCTAAGGGTAAAGATAAGATTTATATAAAATAATTTATGTATATTTATCTCATGCTTTAGGTATGAGATTTTTTATTCGGAGGTATCTTTGAAAAAAATAATCGACAAATTATATAATAAACAAACTTTAAGCAGAGATGAATTCATATATCTAATAAATAACAGAAATGAAGAGGCAGATGAATATTTATTTAAGCTTGCAAGGAAAAGGCGGGAAGAATACTATAAAAAAGACGTCTACATAAGGGGACTGATAGAATACACCAATTATTGTAAAAATGACTGTTATTACTGCGGTATAAGGTGTTCAAATAAAAATGCGGATAGATACAGGCTATCAAAGGAGGATATCCTTCTTTGTGCTGAGGAAGGTTATAAATTAGGTTTTAGGACTATCGTACTTCAAGGCGGGGAAGATCCTTGTTTTACAGATGAGAAAATGGTAGATATAATATCTGCACTAAGAAATTTATATCCCGACTGTGCAATAACATTATCTATCGGAGAAAAGAGCTATGATAGTTATAAAAAATATTATGATGCGGGAGCAAACAGATTTCTTCTTCGCCATGAAACGGCTGATGAGGTACACTACGGAAAATTACACCCAAAAAACTTATCTTTGGAAAACAGAAAAAAATGTCTTTATGACTTAAAGGATATAGGTTATCAGGTCGGTACCGGGTTTATGGTAGGTTCGCCTTATCAAAGTGCAGAGAATTTAGCAGATGACTTGTTGTTTATAAAAGAGTTAAATCCCGAAATGGTAGGTATAGGTCCCTTTATTGCACATAAGGATACACCATTCAAAGATAAGAAAAACGGAAGTTTTGAGCTTACTTTGTTTCTTCTCGGAATAATAAGACTTATGGTACCTACGGTTCTTCTTCCCTCAACGACTTCTCTTGCGACCATTGATAAAATGGGCAGAGAAAAGGGGATTTTAGCGGGAGCAAATGTTGTAATGCCGAACTTATCTCCCATGAATGTAAGAAAAAAATATATGCTATATGACGGTAAGGTAAGTACAGGAGATGAAGCTGCGGAGAGTTTAAATCATCTTAAGGAAAGTATGAGAAAGATTGGGTATGAAGTCGTTGTTGACAGGGGAGATAATGTTAGGGTTTCGATCTAAAGTCTTGTGTACTTTTAAAAGATTAAAAGTACCAAAAATCTCCGCTCAAGCCGCGGAGGCTAAGCGGCTTAAAAAACAGATCTTCATTTACTTTAATGTTTCATTTGCATGAATTGTAGAGAGTATTTAATTAGATATTTATAGATATTTTGTTTTAATAGTATATATGTACAGGATTAAAATAAAAAAATTTAAAGAATAATGCGTAAATTGCATATAAAAGGAGAAAAATTATGAGTATAAAATATGATGTTATGTCATCAAAAGCGGAAGAGTTTATAAATGACGAAGAGATTATGGAAACTCTTAAATACGCTGAGGATAATAAACATAATGAAAAATTGATAGATGAAATCCTTGAAAAAGCAAGGAAGAAAAAAGGTCTTACTCACAGAGAGGCTACGATATTGCTAGACTGTGATATCAAAGAAAAGAATGAAGAGATATTCAAGCTTGCAAAGGAAATAAAAGAAGAATTTTACGGAAACAGGATAGTTACCTTTGCACCTTTATATCTGTCTAATTACTGTGTGAACGGATGTACATATTGTCCATATCATTATAAAAATAAACATATCTGTAGGAAGAAGCTTACTCAGGAAGAGATAAAAAGAGAAGTGGTAGCACTTCAGGATTTAGGTCATAAAAGGCTCGCTCTTGAAGCGGGGGAAGACCCTGTGAACAATCCTATTGAATATATTTTGGAAAGTATAAAGACTATTTATTCAATTAAGCATAAGAATGGTTCTATCAGAAGAGTAAATGTAAATATTGCCGCTACTACTGTGGAAAATTACAGAAAGCTCAAAGACGCGGGAATAGGAACATATATTCTTTTTCAGGAAACTTACAATAAAGAAGCCTATGAAGAACTTCATCCTACAGGTCCGAAACATAACTATGCATATCATACCGAAGCAATGGACAGAGCAATGGACGGCGGTATAGATGATGTAGGCGTAGGGGTACTTTTCGGACTTAATCTATATAGATATGACTTTACGGGGATTCTTATGCATGCAGAGCATTTGGAAGCCTATAAAGGGGTAGGTCCTCATACTATATCCGTTCCTAGACTTAGAAGTGCTGATGATATAGACCCTGATGATTTTGATAACGGAATTGATGACGATACTTTCGCAAAAATCGTGGCTTGTCTTAGGATAGCCGTTCCTTATACAGGAATGATTATTTCCACGAGAGAAAGTAAAGAGTGCAGGGAAAAAGTTTTAAACCTCGGTATATCTCAAATAAGCGGAGGAAGCAAAACAAGTGTCGGCGGTTATGCGGACGACGAAGAGGAAGAAGAAAACTCGGCTCAATTCGAACTTAGCGACAACAGACCTCTTGATGAAGTTGTAGACTGGCTTATAGGTATGGATTATATCCCAAGTTTCTGTACCGCTTGTTACAGAGAAGGCAGAACGGGGGATAGATTTATGCAGCTGGTTAAAAGCAAACAAATAGCAAACTGCTGTCAGCCCAATGCAATCATGACTTTAGCTGAGTATCTTGAAGATTATGCAAGCGAAAAGACCAGAAAAGACGGTTATGAACTCATAGCGAAAGAAATAGAAAAAATTCCAAGCGATAAAATGAGAGAGCTCGTAAAAAAGAATTTAGAAAACATAAAAGAAGGAAAAAGAGACTTTAGGGTATAGGAGTGTTTTATGGGACTTAATGATACACCAAAGGGAGAGAGAATTTATATAGGTATATTCGGAAGAAGGAATGCAGGGAAATCCAGTATTATAAATGCGATAACAAATCAAAATTTGGCTATTGTTTCAGATGTTAAGGGGACTACCACAGATCCGGTAAGTAAAGCAATGGAGCTTTTTCCTTTGGGACCTGTTGTTATAATCGATACTCCCGGGCTTGATGATGTTGGAAGCCTCGGAGAAAAGAGGATAGAAAAAGCTTATCAGGTTTTGAATAAAACGGATATAGCCCTACTTATTTTGGACGCTGAGTACGGACTTACGGATGTAGATAAAGAACTTTTGAAACTTATAAAGGAAAAAAATATCCCATATATCATTCTAATGAATAAATCGGATATTTTAAGTGATGATAAGAAAAATAATGAGTTTATATATGTAAGTACAAAGACAGGGGAAAATATAAAAGAGCTTAAAGAGTTGATTGCAAAGAAAGCTCCGAAGGGAAACGAAAAAGTAATCGTATCGGATTTGATAAATAAAGGCGATAAGGTCATTCTTGTCATTCCCATAGATAAAGCAGCTCCGAAAGGAAGGCTTATTCTTCCTCAGCAGCAGACCATAAGAGATATTCTCGATAAAGGAGCGGTTTCTATCATGTGTAAGGAAGACGAGCTTAAAAATACTATAAATTCACTGAAAGAAAAACCCTCACTTGTAATAACCGACTCTCAGGCTTTTAAAAGTGTGGATAAAGATACTCCCAAAGATATTCCTCTTACTTCATTTTCAATCCTTTTTGCAAGGTTTAAGGGTGAGATAGATGTTTTGATTGACGGGGTAAGAAAGATAAAAGATTTAGATAATTCAGATACTATTTTGATTAGCGAAGGTTGTACTCATCACAGACAGTGCGGAGATATTGGAAGTGAGAAGATACCTAAATGGCTTAAAGATTTTACAGGTAAAGACCTTAAGTTTGAATTTTCAAGCGGAACGGAATTCCCGAGAGATTTAAGCAAATATGCTCTCGTCGTTCACTGCGGAGGGTGTATGCTAAATGAAAAGGAAATGAAGCATAGGATAAAATACGCTGTTGATAATGGTGTGAATATCGTTAATTACGGGATTTTGATTGCATATTTGAATGGGATACTCGGAAGGGCTGTTGAACCGCTGGGGATAAAATTATAAGTCGCTTAAAGAAGCGACTTTTTTATCTTAATATTTAGAGTTTTAACTAAATAAAAATCCTATAAATTTCATCCACTAAAGTCTCACAAGTTTATTGATTAGTTTTATTTTAAGTATTTATTATATATACTTACTTTTAAGCGACTATCTATCAAATATGTAATCTGGTTATATAATGCTTTTTGTATTTATTTACCTATTGTGCCATTTAGGCTTTCTGCTATTTTGTATTTCTTCTATAATGCATTCGGGAAATTTATTGTTTTGTAAATAAATCATATTATTTATTAATAGATTTCTTTGTTTCATATTGCAGTTTCTGAATATTTTATCTATTTCTTCCAGCGTTATGTATAAGGACTTTTTATTTAATTCAATATCCAATACTTCATCCATACTTACATTTAGTACATTGACTATTCTAATAAGTGTATTTAATGAAGGTTTTGTTGTTCCGTTTTCTATATGGCTATAATGACTTGTGGAAATATCTGCAAACTCTGCAACATTTTCTTGTGTGTATCTTTCTCTTTTCCTTATTTCTTTTAGTCTATTTCCTATATTTTTTAAGTTTATGTCCATAGTTTTACCTCTATATTAAAATTAAGTAATAAAATATAATTAATATTTGTAATATTAATCAAAAAAATGTTATAATACACGGTATAGCAATATTTGTTTTTTTATAGTTTTATCTTACACTATAACGAAACAAAAGTCAATACTTAAACAGATAAAAATATACGTTTAAGTTTAAAATTATATATTATAGTTTGGTAGAGGTGCTAAGATGAATAATGAAGAAGTAAATAATATAAGAAATGAAATTAAATCTTATATTGCAGCAAGTGGATGGACTCTTACAGATGTAGCGGATGAAATGAACAAGAAAAATCCTGATGTTAATGTAACTCCTCAGAATATTTCAAATAAACTTACCAGAGGTACAATTAAATATAAAGAAGTCAAAGAAATTGCTGATATTATCGGATTTGAGATTAAATGGACAAGAAAATAAATTAAAGAACCTGAGAGGTTCTTTTTTATTAGTATGTTTTATTTACTATTTTATTTATATACTTTCGGTATTGCAATTAAATAAAAGAATAGTTATAATAAAACAAAATTTTCATAATATAACATTATAAACAGCGAAGAGAGATTATTTATGTACGAATTATTACCTAAAGAGGAAAGCAAAAACAGAATAGATAAATTTTTAAATATGATGGATGAATACGGGGAGTGGGATAATGTTATTATAATCAACAGAGTTCATCAATATTACTTTACGGGAACGATGCAGGACGCTCTATTAATATTTAACAGAAAATCAAGAAAGCCTTACTTATTTGTCAGAAGAGATTATGACAGGGCAAAAGATGAAGCGGTCATAGAAGAGGTTCATAAAATAAAATCATATGGAGCTATACTTAAATTTTTTGGCAGTGATTTAGGTGTAACTTATATTGAGATGTCTCAGATGAGTATGCTTGTCATGAACAGGATAAAAAAGTATTTTGATATAGAAAAGCTTTATGACGCGGATAGTATATTAGAAAGGTTACTGAGCGTTAAGAGTGAATATGAACTTGAATGTATAAGAAAATGCGGAGAGATCCATGGTTTTGTTTTAGATGAGATAGTTCCAAAACTTCTAAAGAAAGGTATAAGCGAAAGAGAATTTCAGGGAGAGTTATACAATGAATTTATTAAGGCAGGTTCTCACGGACTTTTAAGGTTTTATAATCCATATAATGAGGGATTGATGGGACAGTTTGGCTTTGGAGTAAACTCTCTTTATAATACAAATCATGACGGTCCGGGAGGAATGAAAGGTCTAAGTTCGGTAATCCCGATCGCAGGTTCAGACGATAAGCTTAAAGCGGGAGAAATCGTCTTTGTTGATACTTCTCCGATATATAAAGGATACCAGACAGATAAGGCTCAGATTTATAATTTTAAGGGAAATGTTTCAAATGAAGAGAGAGATCTTCATCACGAATGTATGGAAATACTCGAAAAAGTAAGTAAGATGTTAACTGTAGGAAATATCCCAAGTGATATTTATAATGAAGTCATAAATAATATAAGCGATGATTTAAAGAAGAATTTTATGGGATTTAGAGATAGAAAAGTATCTTTTTTAGGTCATGGACTTGGACTTTTCCTTGACGGCTATCCTGTTATTGCAAATGGATTTGACGACCCCCTTAAAGAAAATATGGTCATTGCAATAGAGCCTAAATACGGAGTGGAAAACCGAGGTGTAGTCGGTGTGGAAGAGAGCTTTATAGTAACTCCAAAAGGCGGAGAATGTGTGACCGGCGGAGCGAGAGATATAATAGATATTTTTTGATAAATTGATTTGGTAAACAGCTTATGATAAAAATATATTTATATCATAAGCTGTTTTTTATGGTAAAATCAAATATATAATATTTTACAGAGGTAATGTCATGTCAAATAATTACAGAGAAGTTGATTTAAATACTTGGGATAGAAAAATCCATCACGATATTTTCAGAAATAGTGTAGAACCTTTTTTCTGCGTTAGTTTTGAAGTTGATATAACAAAGTTTTTAGATATGGTAAAAAAGAACAAATATTCATTTACTTTAGCCTTTATTTATGCTTTGGCTAAATGTGCGAATGAGATAGAACAGTTCAAGTATAGATTTTTAGATGAAAAGGTAGTTATATACGATAAAATAAATACTTCTTTTACATATTTGAATAAAGAAACCGAGTTATTTAAAATGGTAGATATGGAACTTACCGACACAATGGATGAATACATTAAAAAAGCATATGAGAAAGCAAATGAACAAAAAGAATATTTTGTATCTCCTCCGGGGAATGATATATTTCAGTTTTCTCCTTTCCCTTGGATATCATTTTTAAATATTTCTCATACAAATTCCGGAAATAAAAATAATGCCGTACCTATTTTTGATTTTGGGAAGTATCAATTAAAAGGGGATAGAATCATCATACCCCTATCTGTTCATGCTCACCATTCCTTTGTCGACGGTATACATATAGGTAAATTTTATGATTTACTGACTGCATATTTAAATTCGTTTTAACCTTATTTTATAAAATATTTTATCTTTAATGCCTTATTATTTTGAACATCAAGATATATGCTTGTTTTAATAAAATTTTAATGATATAATAATCACCAAATAATGAATATTATATATTATGACAGTATAAGATAAATAAGGATGAAGGAGTCAATGAAGAAAAAGCTTTACAAAAAGAAAAACGGAGCTATGATATGCGGGGTCTTAAACGGCTTTGCGGATTTTTTAGGTGTAGATGCGTCAGTTGTTAGACTTGTTTATATAATTCTTGGATTGTTCGTTCATAGTTTCCCGGCGATTATTTTGTATATCCTTTTAGCTGTTATTATGCCAAGCTCAAATGAAACTGGATATACTGATTATGATATAATGTAAAAAAGAGGGTAGAAATGAATAAAAAACTTTATAAAACAAAAGACGGAGCTATGATAAGCGGTGTGCTTAAGGGGATCAGTGAATATTTGGAAGTTGATGTTACTTTGGTAAGGGTGATTTATGTTTTCCTGGCTGTAGTAACTACGGGATTTCCATTTTTACTGCTTTATATAATACTTGCTTGTATCATGCCTGATAAGAGTACTTTGGGTTATGATGATTATGAAATCAAGTAAATACCGTGCTTTTAAACGATTAAAAGCACCAAAAATCGCCACTAGCCGTGGTGGCAAATATTCGACCGGATTTTTAAAATTAAAATTTTAAAACGGTCTCATTCTTTAAAAGATAATAGTAGTTAAAATTTATGTGTTTACTTATAAAAGCACCTTTTAAAGGTGTTTTTATTTTATAAATTATTGTTTTTATCTTTATTAATTTAAGGAAAAGAGATTATATTTAATACATTCAATAAACCAAGGAAAAAAGAGAATAAAGTTTTAGGGAATGCTTTGAATAAGTTTTGTAAATATTTTATATTCAATTTTTGCGAAGTAAAAATAATGACAGAAAAATGTTAAAATCATAGTTTACGATACGTTTGATAAGAAGTATATCGGGTTTAAAAAAGTAAAAGTAGTGGTTGATAATCATTTTACTTTAGTAAATAGTTTTAAATATATTAAGTTTATAGATAAATAGGATAAAAAAGGCAGAAATAACTGTCTTTTTTTATTTATTGGTTGACTTAACTACCTAAAATTAACTATAATAAAAATGTTAATTTAAATTCGAAATAGTTATAAATGAGGAGATATAAATGGAAAATTATAACTTTAAAGACATAGAAAAAAAATGGCAGGAAATCTGGGACAAGGAACAGTGTTTTCATGCCGTAACAGGGGAAGACAAGCCTAAATATTATGCATTGGTAGAGTTTCCTTATCCTTCGGGACAAGGCCTTCATGTAGGTCATCCGAGACCTTATACCGCTCTTGATATCGTTTCGAGAAAGAAAAGGATGGAAGGATATAATGTACTTTTCCCAATGGGGTTTGATGCGTTCGGGCTTCCTACAGAAAACTATGCAATAAAGACAGGTGTACATCCTGCAATAGTTACAAAGAACAACATTGATAATTTCAAAAGACAGCTTAAATCTTTGGGGTATTCTTTTGACTGGCAAAGAGAAGTCGATACTACAGACCCTAAGTATTATAAGTGGACTCAGTGGATATTCCTTCAATTATTCAAAAAAGGGTTAGCTTATAAAAAGGAATTTCCCATAAACTTTTGTACAAGCTGTAAAGTAGGTCTTGCAAACGAAGAAGTGGTCAACGGCGTTTGTGAAAGATGTGGGGGAGAAGTAGTAAGAAAAGTAAAAAATCAATGGATGTTAAAAATCACGGAGTATGCTGATAGATTAATCGATGATCTTGAAGATGTTAATTTTATTGACAGAGTCAAGACTAGCCAGATAAATTGGATCGGAAGAAGTTACGGTGCTGAAATCAACTTTGATATCAAAGATACAAGTGAAAAATTAACCGTTTATACTACAAGACCGGATACTATTTACGGTGCGACATATATGGTTATTTCTCCTGAACATCCTGTAATAGAAACATTAAAAGATAAAATTTCTAATTTAGATAAAGTTCTTGAGTATAAAGAAGAAGCAGCAAAGAAATCCGATTTTGAAAGAACAGAACTTAATAAGGAAAAGACAGGCGTTAAATTGGAAGGTATCTCAGCTGTCAATCCTATAACCGGAAAAGAAATAAGTATTTTCGCCTCCGATTATGTCTTAATGACTTACGGCACAGGGGCGATTATGGCGGTTCCTGCTCATGATACGAGAGACTACGAATTCGCCAAAGTATTTGATTTGCCTATAATCGAAGTGGTAAGCGGCGGTGACATTACAAAAGAAGCTTATACCGGAGACGGTAAAATTGTAAACTCTCCTTTGATTGACGGACTTGGGATCAAAGAAGCAAAAGAAAAAATGACTGAAATCGTAGAGGAAAAAGGTATAGGTAAAAGAAAGACGAACTTTAAACTTCGTGACTGGGTATTCTCTCGTCAGCGTTATTGGGGAGAACCTATTCCCATTATAAATTGTCCTCACTGCGGTTTTGTTCCATTGGATGAAAGTGAACTTCCTTTAACACTTCCTGATGTTAAAGATTATAAACCGACAGATGACGGTGAAAGTCCTCTTAAAAATATGCCTGAGTGGTATAATATTAAATGT
Organism: Anaerofustis stercorihominis DSM 17244; assembly: GCF_000154825.1. Classification (NCBI taxonomy): domain Bacteria; kingdom Bacillati; phylum Bacillota; class Clostridia; order Eubacteriales; family Eubacteriaceae; genus Anaerofustis; species Anaerofustis stercorihominis. The sequence goes on from NZ_DS560016.1 coordinate 24,202, forward strand.
CCTAAATGCGGTGCTGATGCACAGAGAGAAACTGATACTATGCCTCAGTGGGCAGGTTCAAGCTGGTATTATTTAAGATATACCGATCCTGATAATGATAAAGAGCTTGCAAGCAAAGAAGCTATCGATTACTGGATGAATGTTGATTGGTATAACGGAGGTATGGAACATACCACACTTCATTTGCTTTATTCACGTTTCTGGCATAAATTCTTATATGATATAGGTGTAGTAAATACCAAAGAACCTTATCAAAAGAGAACAAGTCATGGTATGATTTTAGGTGAAAATCATGAAAAAATGTCTAAGTCAAAAGGTAATGTTGTAAATCCGGATGAAGTCATAGATGAATTTGGCGCAGATACCTTAAGGACTTATGAAATGTTTATAGGAGACTTTGAAAAAGTTGCTCCATGGAGTGAAAACGGAGTTAAAGGCTGCAAGAGATTTTTAGACAGAGTTTCCAAAATGGAAGATATGATTGTTGACGGTGTAGAGTATTCAAAAGAACTTACTACCTTAATGCACCAAACAATAAAGAAAGTAAGCGAAGATTTTGAAACTCTTAAATTTAATACAGCCATAGCACAGTTGATGAAACTTACAAACCAAGTTTACGATAACGGCAAAATAAACAGAGCTGAATTTAGAACTTTCCTTATTTTACTAAACCCTGTAGCTCCTCATTTGACAGAAGAGTTATGGCAAAGAGCCGGTTTTGAAGGATATCTTCACGATGCAGATTGGCCAAAATACGATGAAGCGAAAACCGTTGCTGATGAAATAGAAATCCCTATTCAAATCAACGGCAAATTTAAAGGAAAAGTTTCTGTAGGTAAGGAAGCAAGCGAAGAAGAAGTTAAGGATATCGTTCATAAACAAAATGCGGTATTAAATATTCCTGAAGATAAGAAAATATTAAAAGAAATTTACGTTAAAGGAAGAATTTATAATATTGTTGTTAAATAATATCATATAGGGCTTTACCCTATAACCCACCCAATATTTGCTCGCCCAAATATTGGAAATAAAGGGCTCCGCTAAGCGCGGGGCTTTTTACGCTTCTAAATTTTCTACGAAACGTTACCCTCGTTTCGTGAAATAGAAGCTACCCCTCCTTTTTAAAATAATGTAATAAAATTATAATATAAAATTTACACAATAAAATTATTATACTTATAAATGTATAAGGCTGATTTTATATTTTACATTAATAGAATAATTCTTTTATTGAGAAAAATATGAATTAGTATTATAATTAACATATAAATAAACGTTAAGAAAGTAGGGTGATAAAAATGAATATAGTAGCGGATTTACATACACATACAAGCGTATCTCATCATGCTTATTCTACCATCGTTGAAATGTGTAAAGGTGCAAAAAAAGCGGGGCATATAGCTTTGGGAACGACAGACCACGGTCCGGCTCTTCAGGACGGTGCTCATCAGTGGCACTTCCAGTCTTTGGAAATGTTTATCCCAAGGATTTTGGAAGGGGTATATGTTTTAAGAGGTGCCGAAGCTAATATTTTACAGCCTGACGGAAGGCTTGATATTCCCGATCATGTTTTAGATACTTTGGATTATGTTGTAGCTTCTATTCATAATGAAACATTCCTTGAAAGAGATCCTGATAGGATAACTGAAATAATGTTAAAGGTTCTAGAAAATCCAAGAATAGATATTTTGGGACATTTGGGGGCTCCTATATTTAAATTTGATTATGAAACTTTGATTTCAAAATGTAACGAATACGATAAAGTAGTCGAAGTAAACAATAATTCTTTCTATGCAAGAAAAGGAAGTAAAGAAAACTGTCTCGAAATAGCTAAACTTTGTAAAAAGTATGATGTACCTATTTCAGTTAATTCCGATGCACATTTCTGTCTTGGTGTTGGTAAAATAGATAGGGCTAAAGGAATTATTGAAGCATCGGATTTTCCTGAAGAACTTATAATTAATGCAAGTCCTGAAAATCTTCAAAAATATTTCATGAGGAAAAAAGGTCTCGATATTTTGGGTGAAATAGAAAAAGCCAAGGAAAGCGGAGAATTTAATGCTTTGGATTAAATAAAGTATGATAAATTAGGTGGTATATAAAAATGAGGTAAAAAAGAACCTTTTAATAAGGTTCTTTTTTTGTAATTTAATATGTGATATTAATGATGGGCGCGGAATCTCACGCAGTGAGGCGTAGTGCCCCGTATTTTATTTACTTTAAATATTTAACAGTCCTTTTGCGAGTTCATAGTCAATAACAAGGACATCAGCCAAATTTCCGTCAAGTGCAGCTTTTACACTGTATTTTTTATATTCACCGCTTACCATTATGACTTTGGTTGGTATATTTTTAAAATCTTCATAAGATATCCCTATTGTCCTGTTTTTAAGACTCGTACTGCATTCTTCTCCTTTTTTATTTATAAGTCTTAGCCCGACATCCGCATATACTTCATGCTCATCAAATTCTTTAAGTTCATCTTCTGTAAAATAATTTTCACTGCATAGGTAAGAGTCTTTATTTGGATAGAATGAACCTATTCCCGAAACTGCAATATTCACGTGCTTGAATTTATCGAATACTTCGCTGTTGTCGACTCTGTGTATCAGCATATCCGCCTCATATTCTGTCTTTGCGTGTCCCGGAGCCTTAATGCAATAGTTTTTGCCTCCGAAAGACATTGCCATCCTTCTTGTAAGAGTGTCAACGTTAAAGTCTCTATGTATCTGTGAAAGGCTTCCGTGAAGAGTTACAAACTGAGTATCTGTTTTTTTGCAGGGATTGAAAAAATTGATCATATGATACATTGTCCTTCCGAATGTGATACCAAGTATATCGTTATCTTTAATCACCCTTTGTATGTACTGAGCACCTTCAAAGGCTACGAGCTGTTTTATATCGTCCTTATTCGGTTCGTACCTTTCTTCCATCCACCTTGCTATTATTACTTCTTTGAGTTTGTATTTTTCTTTAATAATATCTTCAAGGTCAGAAACTTCCAGTACTCTTTCATCAACTACAAATGAAACCATTTTTTCTTTCTTTGCATTGTTTAAAAGCCTTGAAACCGTTGAAACGGAAATATTGAACTTTTTTGCTATTTTACTTTGAGAGTAACCCATTTCATAATATAAATATGTAGTCCTCATCATAAGAGAATTTGACTGTCTGTATACTTTTGGATCCATATACGCTCCTTAAATAATCTTTATATATATTATTATAAATCTATTAAATAATATTTCAATAAAGCAAGTGCAAAAATATTCTTTTTATTATTTTGAAAAAATCTGTAAATAACGTATTTTATCAAAAGTATTTAAAAATCCTGTAAATAAAGCATAATTACTAATAATATGTACCTTATCATACTTACTTTCTTAGTGCAAAAATTTTCACTCTACTGCAAAAATTTTCTATATTGTGATATTAAAAAAAGGATAATATACTATAGTCATAGAAAAGATATGTAATTTTAGGAGGAACAAAATTATGTCAAATGTAAAAATGACTTATGACCCAACAATGTTCGAATTATCTGATAACATCGATAGAGATAACTTTATTATCGCTACATATGCTTATCAAGGAAAAACAACAACAAACGCACTTAAACAATCATTCGCTCTTGCAGTAGAGCAATCAACCGGAACATGGCTTCCTGTACCCGAAGAAACTCCGGAAGTAAGAAAAGAACACGTAGCCAGAGTTTGCGGAATATATGAAGTTCCTAATCATTCTTGGTGTATACCTGATGATACAAAGGAAAGAGCATGGATAATCCAAATCGGATTCCCTGTTGCAAACTTCTCAGTTCAATTCGCTATGTTGCTTACAGCAACTGTAGGTAACATTTCCGGGGGCGGTAAACTTAAACTTGTAGACATTTCATTCCCTAAATGCTGGCTTGAAGCATTTGACGGACCTAAATACGGTGTTGAAGGTGTAAGAGAACTCCTTGGCGTAAAAGAAAGACCTTTAGTTAACAACATGATCAAACCTTGCTGTGGTCTTACTCCGGAAGTAACAGCTGATATCGCTTATGAAGTTGCTCTTGGCGGTGTTGACTTAATTAAAGACGATGAACTTATCGCAAACGCTGCATATTCAAAGATCGAAGACAGAGTAAGTGCAGTAATGGACGCATTAAAAAGAGCTGATGATAAAAAAGGTGAAAAAACTATCTATACATTCAATATCACAGATACACCTGACCAAGCTAAGAGAAATGCAGAAAAAGCAATAAAAGCGGGAGCTAACGGTTTAATGCTCAACTGCTGGACATTAGGACTTGATGCTTGCAGAGACATCATTAAAGAATTCGATGTACCGTTCTTATTCCATCCGGACTTGACAGGTTCATTGTATGTATCTCATGATTATGGTTTATCTACAGAATTGATTCAAGCTAAATTACCTAGACTTGCAGGTTTCGATATGGGTATTGTACTTAGCCCATACGGAAAATTCCCAATGATAGAAGATAAATTCCAACAAGTTTGTATGACTCACTTGGCTCCATATCATAACATCAAACGTTCACTTCCAATGCCTGGCGGCGGAACGACTCAAGGTCACATCGAAGAAGTTATGACTAAATTCGGTACGGATGTAGTAATCGCAGCAGGCGGAGCTGTAATCGGTCATCCTGACGGAGCAGTTGCAGGCGGTAAAGCATTCAGACAAGGTATCGATATAGTTCTGAACGGTGGACACTTAAATGATGAAGAAACCGTAAAACAATATCCTGAACTTAAAGCTGCACTTGATGCATTTGGATTATATGAAGAAGAAAAACATGGTATTTTTGATTTAAAAGAATAAAAATCATTGACTTATAATGTTTACCTAAAGAACCTCACATTTGTGAGGTTCTTTTTATTATCTTCTTTTTTTAACTTAATTTTATATAAGTTTATTTTTATAAATTTATATATTGTCAAGGAAGAGTTACAATGACTTAAAAAGTATGATAAAGAATAGTATTTTAATTTTTATATATATATTAATTTGTCAAAAAAAGTACACTTTTTGTAACATTATAATATAATTTGTAATCTGTCACTTTATGTAAGAAAAAACACAGAAAAATATATTATTGTGTATAAATATGTAACATTTTATTTATATTTTATAATATCATAATTGTCACAAAAAGTGTAATTATCGTAACTGGATATATGTATATATATTTTAACTTGATTTTAATGAAAGAGGTAAATGTATGGATATTAAAACGGTTGGAACCGGATTTTCTTATGATACATGGGATAAAAATTTAATGTACATAGATATTGTTGAAGATACTAACAGAGGCAGGATCTTTAATTGTTATATAGCAAATTACATAGAATTCAACGGTGTGGATGATTTGATATCAAAGCTAAAAAGATTATATAATGAATTAAATTATAATATAAAAAACAAATATTATTCTATATCCGAGATTATAAATATGACAATTAATTTGTCGTATTTAATAAGAGTTATGGTTTTTGATGATAACAAAGAGATAAAAGGTATAATAAAGGATTATTCCGTAGGGATGGAATATGAATTTAAAAACGAAGAAGAATTAAAGAAGTATATAAAATAAAAAACGCCTTATGGCGTTTTTTTAAACTCTTTCGCTTACTATGCTAAATCCGTTTTCAATGAGGGTTCGTTCTATTTCTTTAGCTTGCTTGCTGTCTTTTGTTTCCATTGTAATCTTTATGAAACAGCTGTTTATAGGCATTTCCGGGTCTCCGTTATCGTATTGTACCTCTACGACATTTGCTCCGCATTTGCTTATTACGGAACTTACGGCTACGAGCTGTCCCGGTTTATCGGTTAGAGCTATCGTAAGTGAGGTTTTTCTTCCGCTCATAACCAGACCTCTGTCTATTACTCTGTTTAAAATGTTAACATCTATATTCCCGCCGCTAACTATACATACGATGTTTTTATTTTTAAGAGGTATTTTATCAAACATTGCCGCTGCAACAGAAACCGCTCCCGCACCTTCTGCAACAAGTTTTTGTTTTTCCATAAGTATTAGTATAGCCGCAGCTATTTCGTCTTCAGTAACCGTAATTACTTCGTCTACATATTCTTTCACTAGTTCATATGTCAAATCTCCCGGCTCTTTTACTGCGATACCGTCTGCAAATGTATTTACCGTTTCGGTAGCAACTCTGTTATGTTCCTTCATGGATTTATACATACTTGGTGCGCCTGCTGCCTGAACTCCATAAACCTTGCATGTTGGTTTTAAATGTTTGATTGCATATGCAACTCCGCTTATGAGCCCGCCTCCGCCGATTGGTACCACAACAGCGTCGACATCGGATAGTTGATCCAATATTTCAAGACCTATCGTTCCTTGACCTGCGATTACATCTTCGTCATTGAAAGGATGAATGAAAGTGTATCCTTCTTCCTTTTGCAGTTCTATTGCTTTATCATATGCATCGTCGTAAGTATCACTTACCAAGCATACTTCCGCACCGTAACTTTTGGTGGCTTCTACCTTACTTATAGGGGCACCGTCAGGCATACAGATAATGCAGGGAATTTTATTTTTTTCGCTGGCTAATGCCACACCCTGTGCATGATTACCGGCACTGCAGGCAATGATACCTTTCTTTTTTTCTTCGTCATTTAATTGACTTATTTTATAATACGCACCTCTGATTTTGAAACTACCGGTGGTTTGCAGATTTTCTGTTTTTAAATATATCTTGTTCTTATTACTAAGAGGCGGAGCCACAATCAAATCCGTCTTCCTTATTGCGTCTTTAAGCGTAAACGCTGCGTGATATACTTTGTCTAATGTTAACATATTGCCCTCCTTATAGTTGAAACTTATTAAATTTTATTATATTCCTATTTTCTGAATATTGCAAATAATTATTGTTAATTTTATTGGTGATAATTGAAAATGAACATTAGTAGTGATATACTTTTTATTAAATCCAAATATAAGGAGAAATTAAAATGCAACATACATTAAAAGGATTAAATGAAAAATTAGATTCACTTGCAGTATTTAGAAATATCCTAAATACCGATATTATAAAAAGCTTACGACGCTTACTCGATTTACTGTTAAAGGACGAACTCTCGGAGGATAAAGCAGTATACACTTACGGCGAATTCGTTTCATGTTTATATAAACATGATTTTGACTTTTCGAGATACATATATAATTTCATTTTAAATGATGAAAATTTTTACGTTAAGGCAAAAGCCGCAGGCAGAGATATACCGGATTTGATTGAAAAATGTGTAGATGAAGAATTAAATATACTTGATGATTTAAGCAAACTTACACCTCTTGAAATAAATGAATATATGGATTATGACGGATTTCTTCCCGCGTGGGAAAATACCATGCTCAACTTAAAAGAGGAATATCAAAGGAAAATAAATTCTCTTTCCGTTACGGGATATGGTATATATGCGAAATATAATGCCTTTGTACTAAAAAATGATAAAATCGTTCCCGTTAAGTATCCGGACAGACAAAGTCTTGATGATTTATACGGATATGAAAGAGAGAGAAACTTGATCATAAGGAATACGAAAGCTTTGATTGACGGAAGCGGTGCAAGCAATATGCTTTTATACGGAGACGCGGGAACAGGAAAGAGTTCAAGCGTAAAGGCTGTTTGTAATCATTTTAAAAATGACGGATTAAGACTTTTGGAGATAAAGAAAAATCAATTATATAAGATACCTAACATTGTAGATGAACTATCCGCAAATCCTCTTAAATTTGTAATTTTTATAGATGATTTGAGTTTTACGGGAAATGATGATAATTTCTCCGCGTTAAAGGCGATCTTGGAGGGCGGTGTAGCCGCTCTCGGAAGTAATGTGGTTATTTACGCTACGAGTAATAGACGTCATTTGGTCAAGGAAACCATGTCGGAAAGAACGGGTGATGAGCTTCATTTAAATGATACGCTTCAGGAAACAATGAGTCTGGCTGCAAGGTTTGGGCTTACTATCACATTCCAAAAACCGAGCAAAGATGAATATTTAAATATAGTAAAAAATCTCGCAAAACAATATGAAGTAGAAATCGATGAAAAAGACTTATTTACAAAGGCAGAAGCTTTTGCCATAAGAAACAACGGAAGAAGTGCAAGGACTGCAAAGCAGTTTGTTGAGCTATTAAAAATAGGTATATGAATTTAAAGTAAATTATAGTTTACATGTTATTTTTATTAAAAAATATTATTAGTATAATTTAATATTATAAAAAATATATTTATATAAATTTATACTCAAAAAATGAAATAAAATAGTAACACATAGTCCTAAAGGAGAAGAAAATCATCATAAACATCATAGATGGACCAGTTCAATTGTTACTAATATTTATGAAAGTATAAATCCAAAAGAAAATTCTCTTTATTATTTTGGACAATACTTTAGAAAGTATGAATTACCTTTTAATAATGAAAAGAAAATTGATAATTCCAAACTTGCTAAAAAGGTCAAAATGCTTACATTTTATCCTATTATCAATAACCATAAACATATGAATCCATACGAAAATTGGATTAATGCTAAAGATTGAGTTAATAAATAAAACGATGCATTAGCATCGTTTTTTATTATTAAAATAAGATTAAAATTGACTTTTACGGGTATAATCTAAAAAGGCAAATATTGACTTTTAAACTTTTATATATTAGTATTAGTTAACAATCATCAAAGAGGTTAATATGGATAATTTAGAGAAAAAAGAATTTAAAAAATATATACTGCTGATAAGTTATGCAATCGTATTTTATTATGTAGTAACAAATTTAAATAAAGTGCTTGGAGTCGTCGGAACGGCTTTCGGGATTTTATCTCCTTTCATTATAGGTTTTGCACTTGCTTTTATATTAAATAAACCTTTTGTATTTTTTAGGGATAAAGCCCTTAAAGTACTTATAGATAAGAAAAAGAAGAAAGAAAGAGTAGGTCTTAGGTCGGGACTTGCAATACTCATAGTATATGTCCTCGTTGCACTTTTACTTGTAATACTTTCATCTTTTGTTATCCCTCAGCTTGTAACGAGTATATCCGGACTTGTGGATTATATACCTCAGTATTCCAAGAATTTGTTTGATATGATAGATAATGTGGTGGATAAATTTATAATCAACGAAACAATGCTTGATACGATACAAAAGGCAAGTACGACAATTATATCCACTATGAAAACCGTCCTTTCCGGAGCCGTACCAGCAATAGTATCATTTGTATCTAACTTTGCATCAAACGTAATAAATATTGCTATTGCCGTTATCGTATCTATTTATCTTCTTATTGATAAAGACCATTTGATTTATCAGTACAGACTTATTATAAAAGCATTCTTCAGTGAAAAGAAAGCTAAAAGGATACTTGAAGTTTCTGATTTGACAGCAAAAACATTTTCGGATTTTATAGGCGGACAGATCATAGATGCTATAATAATAGGGGTTTTATGTTCAATCGGTTTGGCGGTGCTTAAGATACCTTATGCTTTATTAATAGGTACGATAGTAGGATTTACGAATATCATTCCGTATTTTGGTCCGTGGATAGGTTCGATACCTTCGGTTTTGATATTATTTATGGTAAGACCTTTTTATGCTTTGATATTTATAGTTTTTGTTATTGTTCTTCAGCAAGTGGATGGAAATATCATATATCCTCATGTAGTAGGTAATTCAGTTGGTCTCGGTGCATTATTTGTTACTTTTTCGATTATCGTTGGCGGAGGTCTCTTCGGTCTTCTCGGAATGATTTTGGGAGTTCCGACTTTTGCGGTATGTTATACCTTACTAAAAGAAAAAGCATACAAGAATTTAAAGAAAAAGAATATTACAAAAATATAATATACCTTGACAAAGGTGTGTTAAAAGTTATAAAATATTTATTTAGATAAAGACAAAGGAGATACTTAATATGTTTACTATGATTAATCCCCCTATTAATGAATTACTTGAAAAGGTTGATAATAAATATGTACTTGCAATGTTAGTCGCAAAGCGTTCCAGAGAGTTATTTGACGGTGATGAACCTATGGTTGATGAATATTTCGTTAATCTTATAACTACAGCGGTTGAAGAAGTATACGAAGACAGAATAGGTTATTATTTAATTGAAGAAGGAGACAGAAAATATAAAGTTCATAAGAGCGTAGATTTAAATGAAATGTTAAACAGTTCTTTATAATTTTTTCTGTTATAAAATAATGATAGCAAATGTTTTAATAGATACATTAGGTGCTATAGGCGATAAAATATACGATTATAAAATACCGGAAAACTTAATAGACGAAACAGAAATAGGCAAGAGGGTTCTTGTCTATTTTGGTAGAGGAAGTAATTTAGTTCCTGCACTTGTTATAGGTTTAAGCGAAACAAGCGATTACGATAATGATAAATTAAAAGAAATAAATGAAATTTTAGACGATGAAGTGATTGTTCAAAGTTATTTGATAGATATGATCAAATATATGAGGGACAATTATTTTTGTACATATGTCGACGCTTTAAGATGTGTAATCCCCTCTCTTGAACAGGTAAAGAGAAAAGAAATATATACTTATATAGAAAATGATAAAGAAATAAAGGATGAATATAAATATATACTTGATTTGATAATAAAAAGAAAAGGCGAAGCAAGTTTTGATTATATAAAAACCAAGCTTAAAATTTCAAAAGAAGAGTTGAAAGAGCATATTTATTATCTAAGTAAAAGAAATATCATAAAAAAAGAAGTTATTTATCATGTAAAAGAAGAAAAAATGAATGAAATCATTTCTTTAAGCGGTAAATATGAAACCATAGAGGAGTATTTGTCTTGTATCAGAAAAAATGCTACGAAGCAAGTTTCAGTTATTAAATCACTGGAAAAGGGACCTTTGTTATATGAAACACTTATTCATAAAACCGAAGCAAACAGAGGTATCATAACGAAGCTTGAGGATCTGGAGTTAATCAAATCCGAATTCAGAGAAAAAAATGATGAACTTGATTTAAGTATCCCCGAAGAAGATAAAGAAGTTGAATTAAATGATGAACAAAAGAAAGTATTAAACATTTATTTAAATGAAGAAAACACCAATAAATTTCTGCTTCACGGAGTTACCGGAAGCGGAAAGACAGAAGTATATATAAAAATGTTTAAAGAACAGATAAATAAAGGTAAGCAGTGCTTATTTCTCGTTCCTGAAATCGCTCTTACTCCTCAGATGATGAGAAATATATATTATAAATTTGACGGGGACGTTGCCATAATGCATTCTAAACTTACCATGGCGAAGAGGATCAAGGAATGGGACAAGGTGAGGAGCGGTAAGGCTAAAATAGTACTTGGGGCAAGAAGCGCTTTATTTATGCCTTTTAAAGATTTAGGTCTTATTGTAATAGATGAAGAACATGAAAATACTTACAAATCTTCTCAAACACCCAGGTATGAAACGATAGAACTCGCCAATTTTATTTGTGACGGAATAGGTGCAAAATTAGTTTTAGGCAGTGCGACTCCGAGCGTAGAGAGTTATTATAAAGCCTTTAAGGGTGAATATAGGCTGCTTGAAATGGAAAACAGAGCTAACGGGAAAGATTTCCCCGAAGTTCAAATTGTAGATATGACCGATGAAATGAGAAGCGGTAACAGAAGTTCGATTAGCAGGACTCTTTCAAAGAAAATAAGGGAAAGACTCGATAGAAAAGAGCAGATAATTCTCTTTATGAACAGAAGAGGATTTTCCACTTATGTATTCTGCAGAAAATGCGGATATATAGAGGAATGTCCCAACTGTGATGTTTCCCTTACCTATCATGCAAATACAAATTCACTGAGGTGTCATTACTGCGGGTATGAAAAGAGGGCTCCAGAAGTATGTCCGAGCTGCGGGAGTGACAAAATAAAAAGAGCGGGAACGGGGACTCAGAAAGTCGAAGCTGCGGTAAGAGAACTTTTCCCAGATGCTAAAATACTGAGGATGGATTTTGATACGACAAGAAAAGCGGGGAGTATGGAAAAGATACTTTCCGATTTCAGAGAAGAAAAGGCGGATATACTGATTGGAACACAAATGGTGGTAAAAGGTCATGACTTTGCGAATGTAACTCTGGTAGGTATACTTCTTGCGGATACCGCACTGAATTTTCCGGATATAAACTCTCCTCAGCGAACTTTTCAGCTTTGTACTCAGGCTTCGGGAAGAGCGGGAAGAGCCAGCAAAGAGGGAGAAGTCGTAATGCAGACTTATATGCCGAATAACAAGACACTGGTATATTCATCTATGCACGATTATAAAAGCTTCTATGCTTATGACATAGAGTATAGAATGAAGATGAACTATCCGCCTTTTACGGAAATTCTTGGGATATTTGTTGCAAATGAAGATGAAAATAAAAGTGTGGAGCATATAAATCATGTATACAAAAGAATAGAAGAGCTTTTAAAAGAAAAAAACAGAGAAGATGTAAAATTATATCAGCCGATGGACGCTTTTATACATAAACTTAAAAATAAATATATTATGCATATACTTTTAAGGTATAATAAAGATGATGAAATAAAAAAAGAAATAAGAAATATTTTTAATGATATAAAAAGAGAAGTGGATTCTAACGTTTTTGCGGAAGTTAATCCGGTTACTCTATTATAGGAGGAATAAATGGCACTTAGAACAATTAGGATTACAGGAGATGAAATACTAAGAAAAACAAGTAAAGAGGTAAAAAAAATCACACCAAGGACTTTGGAACTCATTGATGATATGTTTGAAACAATGTATGATGCTCAAGGTGTCGGTTTAGCCGCTGTACAAGTCGGTGTGCTCAGAAGGATAGTAACTATAGATGTAGGAGACGGTCCCGTCGTTTTAATAAACCCAGAAATAATTTATAAAAGTGAAGAGGAATATTTGGAAGCTGAAGGGTGTTTAAGTGTTCCGGGAGAACAGGGATATACTTATAGACCCGAAGAGGTACGTGTTAAAGCTTTGGACAGAGATGGAAATGAGAGAATAATCGAAAGTAAGGACAGATTCTTTTCAAAGGCTATTTGTCATGAACTTGAACATTTAGATGGGATTTTATATACGGACAAAACCGTAACACCTACAAAAGAACAAATAGATGAAATAATTAAACAAAGAGAACTCGAACAAAAACAAATGGAAGAGGATGAGGAATTATAATGAAAGTCGTTTACATGGGAACACCCGATTTTGCGGTAGGACCTTTAAAATCTATCATTGAAAGCGGACATGAAGTAAAACTTGTAGTGTCACAGCCTGACAAAAAAAATTCCAGAAGAGGAAATAAAATAGTATACTCTCCCGTTAAACAATGTGCTTTGGATAATGAAATAGAGGTTTTTCAGCCAAACAGAGTAAGTGATGATGAAAGTTATGAATATATAAAATCGTTGAAGCCCGATGTTATCGTTGTTTGTGCTTACGGACAAATCGTCAAATCAAATATACTCAATTTAGTGAAGTTCGGATGTATCAATATACATGCGTCACTTCTTCCTCATTTAAGGGGAGCTGCCCCGATACACAGGTCCATTATAAACGGTGATAAAGTGACCGGTGTCACGACAATGCAGATGAATGAAGGGCTCGATACCGGGGATATGCTTTTAAAAGAAGAAATTGAAATCGGTGATGATATGACTGTAGGTGAACTTCATGATAAAATGGAGATCATAGGAAGCAAGCTTATAGTCGAAACTTTGAATAAGCTTGAAAAAGGTGAAATAAATCCAAAGAAGCAGGATGATAATTTATCTACTTATGCAAATAAAATAACAAAAGAAGATTGTCACATAGATTTCAGTGAAAATGTAAAAGATATATATAACAAGATAAGAGGATTAAACCCATTTCCTTTGAGTTATGTGAACTTAGATGAAAAAAACATTAAAATTTATGAAAGTATCATTAAAAATGAATTATCAAATGAGAAATGTGGTACAATTCTCTCATATAATAAGAAAGATAAAGCCCTGCTCGTAGCCGCTAAAGACGGAATTATAGGGATAAAAGAACTGAAAATGCAGGGTAAGAAAAAAATGGATGCAGCCAGTTTCTATAACGGAAACAGGGATATCATAGGAAAAGTATTTAATTAAAAGGAGAAAAAAATGTTTTATTATTATTACGGTGAATACTGGATTTTACTTCCGGCTATCTTACTGACACTTTATGCCAGTTTTAAAGTAAATTCTACATTCAGAAAATATTCCAAAGTAGAAAATTCAAGAGGGATGACAGGTTATGACTGTGCAAGAAAAATCCTTGATTCCAACGGACTCAGCGATGTTGAAATTCAAAGGGTCGAAGGAAGTATGACAGATCATTACGATCCGAGAAGCAGGGTTCTCAGATTATCTGATACTGTTTTTAATGTGGATTCCATTGCGGCTGTAAGCGTTGCGGCTCATGAATGCGGTCATGCTATACAGCACCAGCAGAGTTATAAACCTCTTATAATCAGAAATACGATCGTACCTGCTGTAAGCTTGGCTTCAAGCTTTTCTTGGGTATTGATTTTACTTGGATTATTCTTTAGTTTTTCAAACCTTATAACGGTAGGTATAATATTCTTTGCCGCAACGGTAGTATTCCAGCTTATCACTCTTCCCGTAGAGTTCAATGCAAGCAGCAGGGCTCTTAGGATTATTTCCGATATGGGAATAGTTTACGGAGGAGAAGAGAAAGCGGCTAAAAAAGTATTAAGTGCGGCAGCTCTTACTTATGTGGCAGCAGCTCTTACGAGTATTTTACAATTATTAAGACTTATACTGATATCAAGAGACAATTAATTTAATATAAAACAAAGTAAACGAGGAACTGATTAAATGGCGAAGAACATTAAAATCTCTCCATCGAGAGTAAGTGCTTATAAAGTACTCAGTGAAGTATTGATGACCGGAGCTTACAGCAATATCGCTCTAACGAAACATCTTGCTTCCATAAAAATAGAGGCGGACAGACGCCTTTGTACCAACATAGTTCACGGAGTTATAAAGAAGATAAATAAGCTTGAATATGTTTTATCTACTCTTTCAAATACTCCTGTTAACGAATTGGATGAAAGAGTGAAGATAAGTCTATATATTGGACTTTATCAAATAATATATCTTAATAAGATCCCGGAATATGCTATTGTAAATGACAGTGTAAATTTGGTAAAAATGTTTGTCGGAAAGAAGGCTTCGGGATTTGTGAACGGCATTCTTAGAAATGCACTTAGGAAGAAACATGAACTGAAAGAAATAGAGTTCAGTGATTTCTTTGATATAATGTATTATGAATATGGATTTAAAAGAGCTTTGAGTGAAAAGCTCTTATTGTCATATAGTAAAGAAGAATTGATTGAATATGCCAAATATTCGATCCTTCCTCCAAACGTTACTCTAAGGGTAAATAAACTCAAGACTAACCGAGAAGAGCTTAAAAATAGATTTAAAGAAAAAGGTTTTGAAGTTAGGGACACCTTTGTTCCCGAGGGGATAGAAGTGTTATCTCATTTGAATGTAACATTACTCGAAGAATATAAAAAAGGTTTATTCTCTATTCAGGACTGTGCGGGAATGGTGGTAGCCCATTCTTTAGATGTTAAGGAAGATATGAAAGTCCTCGATATGTGTGCGGCTCCGGGAGGAAAAAGTATGCATACTTCGGAACTTATGAATAACAGCGGGGATATCGTCTCCTGTGATATATATACTAAAAAGCTTGAAATAATGAATTTTAGAATGAAACAGCTTGGTATAAATAATATCATGACTAAAAAATTGGACGGAACGATTTTTAATGAATGCTATATGAATACATTTGACAGGATAATATGTGACGTTCCATGTTCGGGTTTAGGTGTTATAAGAAGAAAACCTGAAATACTTATTTATTATTCAAATGAAAAGATTGAAGAATTAAAGAAGGTTCAGCGTCAAATTTTAGAAAATGGAATAAGGTATCTTAAAAAAGGCGGAGTGCTTATTTATTCCACTTGTACCATAAATAAAGAAGAAAACGAAGATATAGTTTACAGCATATTAAAAGAGCATGAAGATATTAAGTTGAATGAAATAAATCTTCCTTTTGAATTTGATTATGATAAAGCTAAAGCAAAAGAGGGTATACTTAATATTAGCGGAGATAAGAACAATATAGATAGCTTCTTTATAGCAAAATTGACTAAAATTTAAAGGTATTATATAATTATACGGAGGTCGTATGACTAACTTATTTGGATTAAATTTAGAAGAAATAGAAAAAATAATAGTCGAAGAATATAAAGAACCGAAATTCAGAGCTAAACAGATATTTAAATGGTTATATGATTCTTATGTAAAAAGTATAGATGAGATGACAAACCTTTCTTTGAGCTTAAGGGAAAAATTAAAGGAAGAGTACTATATAAACCACTTAAAACTTGAAAAAAAGTTTAAAGAAGAAAAGAGCAGCACAACAAAATTTCTTCTAAAGACCGAAGATGATATATTGATTGAATGTGTCCTTTTAAGATACGAAGCGGGGGCAACCCTTTGCGTTTCCACACAGGCGGGATGCAGGATGGGATGCGTGTTCTGTGAATCGGGAAAGTGCGGACTTATAAGAAACCTCACAAAGGGAGAAATTTTAAATGAAATCTACCTTGTAAGCGAGATAGAGGATATAAGGATTTCCAACATTGTGTTAATGGGAAGCGGAGAGCCTTTGGATAATTATGACGAAGTTGTCGGTTTTTTGAAGTTAGTAACTGATGTAAATACACTGAATATGTCTAAAAGAAGCATAACTCTTTCTACATGCGGTATAAAAGATAAGATATATTCTCTGGCAGACAGCGGACTCGACATAAATTTAGCATTATCTTTGCATGCACCTTTCCATGAAATGCGGGAAAGTATGATGCCTATAGAAAAGGCTAATAATATTGAAGAAGTTTTGGATGCGACTTTTTATTATCGAAGTAAGACAGGCAGAAGAATTACGTATGAATATTGCTTAATAGAGGGAAAAAATGATACAATAGAATGTATAGATAAACTTTATGACTTATTTAAGGGGACGGATTCTCTTATAAATGTCATAGGAGTGAACGATAGCTCCAAAAAAAGAGTAAATGATAAATATATACATGCTTTTGTGGATAAACTTAGAAATAAGGGAATAAATGTTACAATAAGACGCAGACTCGGCAGCAGTATAAATGCCGCCTGCGGACAATTAAAAAGCAGATATTTAAACGAAGAGGTATAAATATGAAATTAGTTGGAACCAGTGATGTTGGTATGGTTAGAGATATCAATCAGGATAGTTTCTTAATGCTTGAGAATAAAGAGAAAAATATAATAGCTTTCGGTGTTGCGGACGGACTGGGCGGTCATAATGCCGGAGAACTTGCCAGTGCTCTTTGTATGGATATATTAAGAGAATATTTTAATATATCAAATAAAGAATACCAGGATATGAAAAATGAAGTAAAAGGTATCATAGAGTATGCAAATAAGAGGATTCTTGATTTTGCAAATGAAAACGAAGAAGCTCAGGGAATGGGTACGACCCTTACTTTATGTATATATCATGACGGTATAGGTTATGTCGTTCATATAGGCGACTCAAGATGTTATAAAATAAATAAAGAAGAAATCAAGCAGATAACGGTTGATCATTCTTTGGTTTCGCATATGGTTGCAAGCGGAGAAATAACAAAAGAAGAAGCCGAACATCATCCAAACAGAAATATAATCACTAATGCTCTCGGTACTCAGGAAGAATTCTTTATTGATACTTATGATCTTGAACTTGAAAAAGGGGATATAGTCCTTATATGTTCGGACGGACTCAGTGAACATGTTACTAATGAAGAAATCATGGAAATAGTAAACAACAATGATTTAGATGAAGCTAAACATTTACTTATAGATAAAGCCAATGAAAACGGCGGAACAGATAATGTAACGGTAGTATTGTTCGACGGAGGAATAGAATAATGATGATCGGAAGAGTTTTAAACGACAGGTATGAAGTTGTTCAGTTTGTCGGTCAAGGCGGTATGGCAAAAGTTTATTTAGGCTTTGATAAAGTTTTAAACAGAGATGTTGCCATAAAAATTCTTCAGGAAGAATTTAACGATAATGAACAGTTTCTAAATAAATTTAAAAGAGAAGCTCAGGCTGCCGGAAAACTTTCTCACCCTCATATCGTAAATATTTATGATACGGGAAATGACCATGATATATATTATATCGTAATGGAATATGTTGACGGCGGTACACTTAAAGATTATATAAACGCAAAAGGTAAATTAAGTTACAGAGAAAGTATAAATTATGCTTTGGCTATTGCGTCCGCGCTCGGTCAGGCACATAAAAATAATATAATCCACAGAGATGTTAAGCCTCAGAATATTTTACTTACAAGAGCGAAAAGGCTTCCTAAAGTAGCGGATTTCGGTATTGCCAGAGCTATTACATCTTCTACTATGACAATGGTAGACGAAACCATGGGAAGTGTACATTACTTATCACCCGAACAGGCAAGAGGCGGATATCTTGATGCAAGGTCTGATTTATATTCTCTCGGTATACTTCTATACGAAATGGTTACGGGAAAACTTCCTTTCGATTCCGATTCTCCCGTTGCCGTTGCTTTGATGCAGATACAGGAAGATATAGTACCTCTTCGTGAAATAGACCCGGATGCTCCGAGAGGTCTTGAAGTCATTATTCAAAATCTTACTGCGAAGTCTCCGAATGACAGATATCAGGATACTTTGGAGTTGATTGAAGACTTGAAAAAAGTAAGAGCTGATTTTAATGCACATATAAATAGGATAGGGGCGGAAGATACTTCTCCTACGGAAAAAATCCCAATTATAAGGGATGAAGAAATAGAACAGGTACCAAAAAGAGTTCCTTTGGAAAATAACGATAATTACGATGAGTTAAGAGAAAAAGACAAAAAGAAAAAAAATAAAGACAAAGGTAAGAAAAAAGGATTTAAAAATTTACCTTTAAAGATGAAAATCTTAGCAGTTGTCCTTGCCGTAATGCTTGTAGCAGGCGGAGTATTTGCGGGAACGAGGATATTTGCAAAAGAAGTTACAGTGCCTAATATAACAAATATGACTGTGGAACAGGCCACCGCAGAACTGGCAAAGGTAGGTTTAAAAGCGGCAAGTCCTAAGATGAAGAATTCCGTTGATGTCGATGAAGGAAAGATAATTTCTCAGTCACCAAAACAAGGAATAAAGATAAAAACTTATCAGAAAGTAGAAATAGTTGTTTCCAGCGGTCCCGCAGATGTAAAAGTGCCGGATGTTATAGGTTTACAGCAGGTAGAAGCGGAAAGTAAGATCACAAATACAGAGCTTGTAGTTAAAGTTGTCAGTGAATACAGAGACGACGTTAAAAAAGGTGAAGTTTTCAAACAGGAACCAAGTGCCGGAGAAGAAGTCAAACAAGGAAATACTGTAACGATATATGTAAGCAAAGGCGAAAATAAAGTTACCATGGAAAGTTTGACGGGTATGTCTTTGAGCGATGCTAAGGCTAGGATCAAAAAGCTTGGTCTAAGCGTCGGTGAAATATCATATGAAACAAGCAGCAGATATTCAAAAGATGTCGTTATAAGTTCTTCACCGGAACAATATGAAGAAGTGACAGTCGGTTCCAGCGTAGATTTAACCGTAAGCAAAGGTAAACTTCAAAAGAAAAGTATGTCTATAGATATAGGCGATTATTCCAACAGTACAGGAAAAAGAGTTAAAGTTGAAATAGTATACGTTGACCCTGACGGAGGAACCTCTACTGCATACAGCGGAAGGGTCAAGGATACAGATATAGTAAATGTGACCTTTGAAGGTTACGGAGTAGGTTACTATAAGGTTTATATAGACGGTTCTGAAAAAGGTAATGGAGGAATAGTTACTTTCTAATATGTTAAAGGGAAAAATATTAAAAGGGGTAGGCAGTTTTTATACTGTCTACTCCTATGAAGATAAAAAGGAATATACTCTTAAAGCAAGAGGGATTTTCAGAAAGCAAAAGATAACACCCACTGTCGGCGATGAGGTTTTATTTACTGCGGTAAATACCGATGAGGGAAGCATAGAAGAGATAATTGAAAGAAAGAGCCTTTTGATCAGACCGAGCATATCGAATGTGGATAATATAATTATTGTCTGTGCAGTTAAGGAACCTGATATAAGCTTTTTTTTATTGGATAAGATGATAATCAATGCCGGTATAAAAAATGCAGATTTGACTATATGTTTTAATAAATGCGATTTGGCTGATGATACTTTTAAAGATTATTTAAAGGAAGAATATAAAAATTCCGGTTTCAATTTGATTTTTACAAGCAATGTTACCGGAGAGGGGATAGATGAAGTCAAGTCTTTATTAAAAGATAAAAGCAGTGTATTTATGGGCGTATCCGGTGCGGGTAAATCTTCACTTATCAATTCTTTGTTTGAAGGGTATAATTTAGAAACTTCTCATGTAAGCAGGAAAATCAAAAGAGGAAGACATACGACCAGACACAGTGAGCTGTTCATGGAAGATGAGAATACTTTTATTGCAGATACACCGGGATTTTCGTCTTTGGAAGTTTTTGATGTTGAAAAGGAAGATCTATATCATTATTATAATGAGTTTATTCCTTATATAAACTGCAAATTTCCAAACTGTGTACATATAAACGAACCTGTATGCGGTGTTAAAGACGCTGTCAAAGAAGGTAACATTAGCAAACTGAGATATGATACATATAAACAAATATACGAAGAAATAAAATCAAAGGAAAATAAGTATTGATGAAATATTTACTTATAAGCGGAGCGGAAGTAGAGGATTATAAGTTTTTAAAAAGTGAAGTTGAAAAATATGAGCCGGACTTTATTATCGCTGTAGACAGGGGTGCTGATCATTTAAATAAAATAGGCATAAAAGCAGATTTATTGATAGGCGACCTCGATAGTATAAGCGATGATTTAAAGGCAATGTATAAAGATAAGATACTTAAATTAAAAGTCGAAAAAGACGATACCGATACTGCGGTTGCTTTGGATTATGCAATAAAGAATAATGCTGATGAAATAAGGATTTATGCTTCTGTAGGTTCAAGGTTTGACCATACTCTCGGAAATGTTCTCATTCTAAAAAGAGCATTGAATAGTAACATAAAATGTAAATTGATAAATGAGCAAAATGAGATAGAACTTCATTCTAAAAGTTTTATTTTTGAAAATATGATAGGCTCAACCACATCTTTTTTCGCTATGGATGAAGATGTTATTATTACTTTAAAAGGATTTCATTATCCTTTAAATGAATATAGATTAAATAAATATGACCCTATTGCCATAAGCAATAAAGTGGAAAAAGAAAGAGCAGAGGTATTATTCAGAGGTGGAAATGTGCTTTCTGTAATAGCAAAGGATAAATAAATAGGTAAATTTTTTAAAAAATATGTAAATAAGTTTGCAATTGATATAAAACTTTGCTATAATAATGTGTACTGTGAAGAAGTAAGAAATAATGTTTTAGATATAGGAGGAATCGAAATGCCTAAAGAATGTTATGTATGTGGAAAGAAAATAACTAGCGGTCACCAAGTTAGTCATTCAAATATTCACACAAAAAGAACTTGGAAACCTAACTTAAAAAAGGTTAGAATCGTTGAAAATAATACAGCAAAAAAT
>NZ_DS560017.1 GCF_000154825.1 Anaerofustis stercorihominis DSM 17244
TTTTTTTATTACCATTTATTATGTGTGAAAGTTTCCCTAAATATATTGAAAAAGCAGTAGACAACTCCGGCAATAACTAAGGCGTACCAAACCCATTTAGGAAAGACTAATACAAGTAGAACAAATATTATGGCAGCTAGTAAACAATCTATGATCATTCTATCATTCTTACAGTTCATGTTCTTTCTTTCCCTCCTTACTATTTATACTATATAGTATTAAAATTCAGGAAAAGTGTGACTTTGTTTTATAAATAGAAATATATAGCCTTTAAATAGTATTTGTTGGAGTACTTATATTTCTATAAAAAAGCGGAATAAAATTAAATACCAAGTATCTCAAAAGTAGCTTGTGATAACAGGGAAAATGTGTAAATAAGTGTAATTGAAAAAATATCAGATATGTAATTATATAAATTAGTTTATAAATGAAAATAAAAAAGAACATATAATAATAAATTATTTATGTTCTTTTTTAATCAACTGATTTTATAAAAAATATACTAATAATTATTTTCTATTTCCTTTATTTTATCATATAAATAATCGTTGAGAGGCGTAGGTATAGCATGTTTTTTCCCTAGTTTTTTAATAGTTCCGGCAAAAAGTTCAACTTCCGTTTTCCTTTTTGCCTTTGTATCCTGTCTAAGTGAGGGCATATTATCAGGATTTAACGTACACATCAAATCCATCCAGTCATTTATTTCATCTTCCGTAAGTATTATTCCTTCCGCCTCTGCGACCTTTGATACTTCTCTCATTGTTTCTATTACCATATCTTTTGCTTTTCCATCTTTTTGAATACCTCCGTACCCGGTCTCAAATACTGCACAGACTTGATTGACTGCATCGTTAAGCATCAGTTTACTCCACATTTTATGCATTATATCACTCGGTATTTCATATGGAAGGTTTGATTTTTTTAATACTTCCTCTACACTTTTTACATCTTCGGTTATCTTATTATCTTTACTTCCGAAACAAACTAATCCTGGCTTTGAAAAATATATTTTATTTTCTTCTTTTACAGCGTCCATTCCGTGAACTTCGCAGTATAAAAGATGTTTATCTCCGTAGTATTCTTTTATTACATTTTCGCTTTCGATGCCGTTCATCACTGAAATAAAAATAGTATCGTCTTTTACAATATTCCTTAAACTTTTTATAGCCTCATGTATCCCTGTAAACTTTACCGAAAGTATTATCAGATCCGCTTTTAAATCTGTATTATTAGATATAAAATTAAAATTATGTTCTTTATCGTTCACATAGTACTTAGAATTTTTATATTTTTCCACTCTTTTGTCATCTGCTATAAAGTATACATTTTCTTTTCCCACTCCTTTTGATAAATAAGAAGCATACATAAGTCCCAGGGCACCTGCTCCCGAGATAAATACATTTTTTATATTCATAATAAATCTCCTTTAAGGTTTCATTATTTTAATATTTTAACACAAAAGTAATTATTTGGTTATGATTTAGTGTTAATTATAATCTTTACAATGCGGAAATGTTAAAGTATAATGAATTAATAGAAATTTTAATGTAATATATTTAGAAATTTAGAGGGCAAAATGAAAAAAAGTAACTTTAAAAAGAATTTAGCTTTTATAATTCCGATAGCGGCAATATTATTTTTTATTGTGTTTAAATTATGTACTATGGATATTTCGGGTGCCACATTAAAATATGATTTAAAAGATAATCCCGATATGGTAAAAGTTTTGACAGAAGCAAAGACTGACAGTAAGGCTCTTATTGTAAACGGTAATAACGATAATTTAAATTATACCTGGACTTATGATAAGGGTAAGGTTACAGATACAAAAAAGACTAATCTCGAAATCAAACCTTATACTAAATATAAGAAAAATATAGTTAAAACTCTCGGAACATCTAATATTACCGTTTTTACATATAATAAAGATATAAATTTGAACGGTTCTCCCAGACTTACATTTAAAGAGGTAAATACCAAAGGAAATGCTTATTTGTTTGAACTTAAAAACGGTAAAGTATCATATGTAAAAGATGCGGTAAGTAATAATAATGATATTACCTTCGATGTAACGAAAACCGATAATATCTATATTTTAGCGAGCGGAGTAAACAGTAAAACTCTGTCGTCTGTAAAGAAAAAAGCAGTATCATTAAAAGCAGAAAGTAAAAAAGAAAAAGAGAAAATAGAAAAAGACACTAAAGATAAAAAAGAAGAGAATAAAAAGGCAGCTCAAAAATCTTCTTCAAAAAAAGTAAGTAAAGCTTCAAGTGATAAGAAGAAAAAAGCTTCAAAGAAAAGCAAGATAAAAAAGAGCAACGGTTCTCCGATAAATCTGGATAAACAAAAAGTAGATAAGAAAACTACTCTTAGCTGTACTTTGACTGTTGAATGTAAAGATATACTGGATAATAAAGATAAATTAAAAGAAGGAAAAGAAAAAAATGTTCCGAAGAACGGGTATATTTACGGACCGAGAAATGTAACTTTTTATGACGGTGAGAATGTATATGATGTTCTGGAAAGAGAAATGCGCAACAGCGGAATACCTTTTGATGCTGACGGTTATACCGAGTATTCTTCAGCTTACGTAAGAGGGATCAACAATCTTTATGAATTCGACTGCGGGAAATCTTCGGGTTGGCTTTATTATGTGAACGGAAGCAGACCGAGCTTCGGATGTTCAAGATATGTATTAAATGACGGAGATAATATTCACTGGGAATTTGATGTTAAGTAGGTGCGAATATGAGAGAAAATACTATGTTTTATAATCATAGTGCTTTTGTAAATATGTTATATTTTATAGTGGTTATGGGTATGACTATGTTTTTTATGCACCCTGCCATACTATTTATATCATTCATTTCTTCATTTTCCTATAGCTTATATTTAGGAGGATTAAAAAGTCTGAAATTCAGTGCGGGAGTTTTGCTCCCGCTTTTGGTATTTATAATAATATTGAACCCTTTGATAAATCATCAGGGAAGTACTATATTATTTTATATAAACAATAAGATGATTACAAAAGAAGCGATTTATTATGGGTTTTTTGCCGGTTTTATGATTATAGATATGTTTCTGATTTTTTCGTCATTTAATAAAATCATGACAAGAGATAAAATCGTATATGTATTCAAAGGAAGTATCCCTAAACTTTCTTTGATGTTTTCAATGACACTTCGTTTTATTCCAAGGTATAAAGAAGAATTTAATAAGATAAAAGCTTCTCAGAAATGTATAGGAGAAGGTCTTGGTGACGGAAATATTTTCGATAGGATAAGACATGGTGTAAATATGATTTCCGGACTTATCACTTTTGCTCTCGAGGACGGTATTGACAGTGCCAATACAATGGTTGCCAGAGGGTATGAATTAAAGGGTAAAAGCAGTTATAAAAATGAAAAGTTTACAAATGTGGATAAAGTAATACTTATATTTATGATATTTATCATAGTCATTCTAGGTTTTGGAATATATAAAAATGCTTTTCATATCATATTCTTTTCCGATTTTTCTTTTACATCCATAGGTGGAAGTAATATCATATATTTTATATCTTACTTTATATTTGCATTTATACCCTTACTTATAGAAATCAAGGAGGAAATAGTTTGGAACTTATCAAAGCAAAAAATTTAACTTTTTCATATCCCAATTCAAAAGAAGTTTTAAATGATATTTCCTTTGAAATAAATAAGGGTGATTTCGTACTTCTTTTTGGTAAATCGGGGAGCGGAAAATCTACCCTAATGAAACATCTAAGCGTAAGCCTTGCTCCTTACGGAGAAAAAAAAGGTGATATTTTATATAAAGGTAAAGATATAAATGATTTAACCATAAGGGAAAGATGTGAAAAGATAGGTTATGTATCTCAAAATATAGAGGCACAGATAATAACCGATAAGGTATGGCACGAGCTTGCTTTTACTTTGGAAAATTTGGGATATGATAAAGTTACCATGAAAAGCAGGATCGCGGAGATGTCAAGTTTTTTCTCTATGTCTCAGTGGATGAACAGAGATACATCTGCACTGTCGGGGGGAGAAAAACAAAAGCTGAATCTTGCATGCAGTATGCTTTCTTTTCCGGAAATCCTTCTTCTCGACGAACCTACATCACAGTTAGACCCTGTAATGAGAAATGAATTTATATCACTTCTTACTAAAATAAACGAAGAGTTCGGAACTACGATCATAATCACCGAGCATTCTTTAAGCGGTATAATTGATAAAGCCGATAAATGTATATTACTTGACGGTGGTAAGATAAAATTTCAGGGAAATAATCTTGAAATGATAAATAATATAATAGAAAAAAATAATGAATATTATGATTTTCTTCCTTCACCCGTTAAGCTCGGAAATAAAATATTTGATAAGAGAGATGTATTGACTGTTAAAGAAGCAAAAAAGCTTGTTGATAATACGGATATAAAGTTTAAGGAAATAAAAAATGAGAGCTTTATAAGAGGTAATGAAATTGCCATTGCTTTAAAGCATATATGGTTCAGATACCATAAGCATAGTCCTGATGTAATAAAAGATATGTCTTTGAAAGTATATAAGGGAGATTTTATTTCTGTCATAGGACCAAACGGTGCGGGGAAGAGTACTCTGTTAAATATACTGGGGAAAGTTATTAAACCTTATAGAGGGAAAGTAGTTTCAACCGGCAAAGTCGCAGTACTTCCTCAAAATCCTGTAAGTCTTTTTATTAAGAATACTATCAGAAAAGACCTTGAAGATATAAGTGAAGATTATATTTCTTTGGTAAGTAAGATTGGTGCTGAAAATTTACTTGATTCTCATCCTTATGATTTATCGGGGGGAGAAATAGAGATAATGGCACTTATAAAAGTTCTTCTTGTAAATCCGGATATCTTGATTTTGGACGAGCCTACCAAAGGAATGGATGTTATTTATAAAGATAAAATAGGTAAGTTACTAGAAGGATTGAATAATAATGGTGTAACCATAATAGTCGTAAGTCATGATATGGAGTTTATATCAAAATATATACCTTTGAGTACGATAATGTTTGACGGGGATATAGTTTCTTTTAAAGAAAGCAGGAAACTTTTCGGTGAAAACTATTTTTATACCACAGATATAAATAGGATCACAAAAGAAAGACTTGATAATGCCATACTTCTTGATGAGGTAAATGTATATGATAAATAAAAAAAAGAAAGTAAACCTATTTACCATAGTTTCTCTTCTTATTGGAGTACCTTTAGTATTATATATATCCATTAAAAGCTTTGGAAGAAAAAAATATTTAATACCTAGTTTTTTGATTTTAATATTATCATTTATACCTTTTATAATGATATTTGAAAAAAAGAAAATAAGAACAAGAGAAATCGTTTTGATTTCTGCCATGTCGGCTATAGCTGTTCTCGGAAGAGTATTATTCTTTTTCGCTCCCGAAATCAAAGCAACCTCGGCTATAGTAATAATATCAGGAATGACTCTCGGAGGACAAGCGGGATTTTTTATTGGTGCCATATCAGCTTTTGTTTCAAATTTTTTCTTTGGTCAGGGCTCATGGACTATGTGGCAGATGTTTGCTTTTGGTATGATAGGAGCACTATCCGGAGTGGTATTAAAAAAGAAACATAACAGGATATTCGTTTGCCTTATAGGTTTTTTGTTTGTAATGATAGTTTACGGAGGTATAGTGAATTTCCATTCTCTTGTTATGTTTACAAGCGGGATAACTTGGGATAATATCAAATCAATTTATTTATTATCAATACCCTTTGATTTTGTACATGCTCTTTCGACGGCAGTTTTTTTATGGTTTTTAAATAAACCTTTTTTAGAAAAAATTAGTCGAATCAAAGAAAAGTATGGTATGATAGAGCTAGAATAAAAATAACTTAAAGTTTATATACTTATTAAATGAAAGGGAAGCAGGTTAGATTCCTGCACAGTCTGTGCTACTGTATTAGAAGAGTAAATATCAAAATGTCACTGTTGTGTAAGCGGGAAGACGATATTTATGATGAAGCTTAAGTCAGGAGACCTATTTAATAAGACCTATAAACTCTACACAAGGATAGAGTAAGGTAAATGGCTGTAAATAGCTGTTATATTTGACTACTCTAAGCCTTATTAAGGCTTATTTTTATTGTTTAAAAAACAATTAAAAGAAGAGAGAGGAAATTTTATGAAAAGTTTAAAAACAAAAATTTTAGCACTTTTACTTTCTATGATGATGGTGTTTGGTATAGCAGGTCCGGTGTTTGCCGGGAATTTAAAATCAAATTCAAAAGTAACTCAAAGTGTCACTTCAGAAGAATTAAATAAAAATATTCTTAATATTGCTAAAGCATGTAAGGCAGCGGCATCAAATCCTAAGCCATCTACTTATTTCGGGGATTGGAGTATATTTGCAGTCAACAGAGGCGGAGATTTAACATCTTCCATTCCGGGACTTAACTCATGGAATGAATTATATAAGCAAAATGTAATTAAAAATATTAGTACATTAAAAACTTCAACCGATTATGCAAGAACAATAATAGGTCTTGCTTCTATTGGTGTAGATACGACCAAACCTATAGCGGGAGTAAACTTATTTGAGCAAATGTTAAAAGATAAAGATGATTTTAAGGGAACGTATGCTTCTATTCCTATATCTGTTCTTAATGCAGTTAATGTTTCTAATTATGATTTATCAAATAGTACATATGTAAGTAGTATTGATATTTTAATCGATGATATACTTTCATATTTGGATAAAGATGGAAAGTTCTCTTATGAATATGATGGAGTTACTTATATAGATTATGACTCTACAGCTCAGGCGATTCAAGTTCTTTATAAATATAAAGATAAAGAAAATGTAAAGGAATTTATAGACAAAGGTTTGCAGATTTTAAAAGAAGAGCAAGCTAAATCTCAAAATGGTGATGTAAATTACAGTGCGTGTACTACATCTCAAGTAATTGTTGCATTATGTACTGCAGGAGTAGATATTGAAACATATAAAAATTCCGATGGTAAAACATTATATGATGGTTTAATGAGCTACTATGACAGTAAAACCCATATGTTTAAAGGTTGGGATGGAAATGTTGATGGAATGTCTACTGATCAGGCTTTATATGCGTTAATTGCCTATTCGAAAAATATCAATATATACGATTTAAGCGGTATTACATTTAAGCCATTTGATAGTGTTACATTATCTTTAAATACTTCGTCTATAAATATTGCACAAGTTGGAAATACTTATCAGCTAAAAGTATCTGTTACACCTAGTAATGCTGTAACTACATATAAATCATCAAATACTAAAATTGCAACTGTTGACAGTAGAGGTAAGATAATTGCTAAAGGTGTAGGCAGTACTACTATTACAGTAAACTCTGTATATGGTAATAAAGTATCCAAAAGTGTAAAAGTAAATGTAAAGCTAGGTAAGTTGGGAACCGTAAAAGCAGCAGGCGGACATAAATATGCAAAAATTTCTTACAGTAAAGTAAGCGGTGCTACCAAGTATGTTATTTATAAATATAACGGCAAGAGCTATGCCAAATATGCTACGACTACAAAAACATCTTTTACCGATAAGAAAGTTACTTCAGGAAAGAATTATTACTATAAAGTTAGAGCCTATAACGGGGGATATTACAGCGGTTATTCCAAAGCTGTTAAAGCGGCTGTTAAAGTCGGTATTCCTACAAAAGTAAAGGCGAAAGCGGGAAAGAAGAAAGTAACCGTTACGTTCAAAAAAGCTAAATATGCGAAGAAATATGAGATTTATAAAAAGTCAGGTAAAAAATATAAAAAAATAGCTACGGTCAAAAAGAATAAATACGTAGATAAAAAAGTTAAGAAGAATAAAAAATACTATTACAGAGTAAGAGCTGTCAAAGACAGTTCAAATAAGAGCAATTTTGCTAAGACTGTAAAATCAAATAAAGTTAAATAATTTTATATCTATATTATTCTATGCTTATTTCCCTTAGCGAGCAAAATAGATATATAATTATAAAAGCCGCATTATTATGCGGCTTTATTTTATATAATCTTCTATTTTAAATTTTAGAGGGTGCATTGTGGCAAGACCCGTACATATTACATTTTTATTTTCATCTTCTATGGTACATCTGCATACGAATATATTGTGTCCCTTTTTCACTGTTTCACCATATCCGTAAAGTATTTTATCTTTTGTTTTATTGATAAAGTTAGCATTTATATTTACCGTTACACATACATATCCAAAGGAAAGGACCGATGTTCCCGCAAGGACATCAAGCATTGAATATAAAATCCCTCCGTGAGGATACCCCATAAAGTTACAGTTAGCATCATTGATTTTTGCTGCTGCTTCTGATTTTCCCTCTGAAATTTTAGTAATCGTAATATTATTGTTCATTGTAAATTTATCGTTTGTATTAAGAAATTCCATTATTTTTTCATAGTTCATATCCATCACTTCCTTATGATTTTTAATATATCATAAAAATTGATTATTTGATAGATTTAATTAAAATGAAAATTATTGTAAATTTTTTTTATGTAAGTAAAAATATCCCTTGTATATGTAAAAAAATTGTATTATAATATGTAAAAGTTTTGAAATTTCAGAAATTTCAAACTCGGAGACGACAGAAAACATAAAGTGTTTAGCTTTATGAAAATACTTGTTAGATATTTTATGTTTTTTCTTCGTCTCAACTAAAAATTAAATATTTTTTGTTATAGGGAGGATAAAAAATGGATTATATTAATAAAGTACTTGAAGAGGTTAAGGCTAAAAATCCTAACGAGCCTGAATTCAATCAAGCTGTCATGGAAGTTTTGGAAAGCTTAAGACCTGTAATCGAGGCACATCCTGAATATGAAGATATGGGGATTTTAGAAAGATTAACAGAACCTGAAAGAGCTATAATGTTTAAAGTTCCTTGGGTCGATGATAAAGGTAAAGTACAAGTAAACAGAGGTTTCAGAGTACAGTTCAACGGTGCTATAGGACCATACAAGGGAGGACTTAGATTTCATCCGAGCGTAAATTTAAGTGTAGTTAAGTTTTTGGGATTTGAACAAGTATTTAAAAATTCTCTTACAACGCTTCCTATAGGCGGCGGTAAAGGTGGTTCTGATTTTGATCCTCAGGGAAAATCGGATGCTGAAATCATGAGATTTTGCCAAAGTTTCATGAGCGAATTATATCGTCATATAGGTCCCGATGTGGACGTTCCTGCAGGAGATATAGGTGTAGGCGGAAGAGAGATCGGTTATCTTTACGGACAGTATAGAAGAATAAGAGGTGCTTTTGAAAACGGAGTACTAACAGGAAAAGGACTTCCTTACGGCGGTAGTTTAATAAGACCTGAAGCAACGGGTTTTGGTGTAATGTACTATGCTTCTGAAGTATTAAAAGTATTGGGTGATAGTTTTAAAGATAAGACTATAGTTTTAAGCGGTTACGGAAACGTTGCTTGGGGAGTATGTATAAAAGCAAAAGAAATGGGAGCTAAAGTTGTTTCTATCTCAGGCAGAGACGGATATGTTTACGATAAAGACGGTATCAATACTGATGAAAAAATAGATTTCTTACTTCAAATAAGAGAAAGAAATGATGTAAAATTAAAAGATTACGCAGAAAAATTCGGTGCCGAATTCCACGCAAAAGAAAAACCATGGGGACTTAAAGGTGATATAGCTATTCCTTGTGCTACACAAAATGAAATAGGAATTGAAGAAGCTAAGAAATTAAAAGAAAATGGTATCAAATTGGTAGTTGAAGGTGCAAATATGCCTACTACCCCTGAAGCTATGGAATACTTTAAAGAAAACGAAGTTGTTTTAGGACCTGCAAAAGCTGCAAATGCAGGCGGTGTTGCCACATCAGCACTTGAAATGGCTCAAAACTCAATGAGATATTCTTGGACAGCCGAAGAAGTCGATGCTAAATTAAAAGAAATTATGAAGAATATTCATGAAAACAGTAAAAACGCAAGTGAAAAGTACGGACTTGGATACGATTTGGTTGCAGGTGCAAATATTGCAGGATTTGAAAAAGTCGTGGAAGCTATGATTGCACAAGGTGTTTATTAAAAAAGTGATTTAGAAAAATTAGAAGTATAAAAACTTTGATTGGTACGCAGATTAAATTAGGTTTAATGTATTTAAAATATTTTTTTAACAGTAGTATCATAATATTTAGTATTATAAAAAGAGATAAAAGAAATCAGCATTATATGTTGGTTTCTTTTTTTACCCTATTATTCGAACAAATATTCTAAAATATATTGACTATAGAACGTATATTCGATAAAATGGTATTAAAGTGATTGATAATTTAACTAAATTGGAGGTGTTAAAATTGGAATTTACCAATGAAAAAGAAATTATGAATAAGTCAAAATTAGCACTGGAGCTTTACCTTCCGGTATTTTGGGCTACAAATAATTCCTTAAATGACATGTACGATTATGCTTTGGAAGTAGGTGAGGGGGATATGAAAAGGGCAAATGTGATGTTTGAAATATTTGCGCCGGATAAACAAAAGGAAGATTTTTTAGATAACGTGGATAAGAATGAATATTCATCATTGATACTTTCTTCAATCCTTAGTGCTGTCGGGCAGCTTAGAGAGTATCCGAGATATGGAATGGATTATTATACTATATTAAATGATTTATACATAAGTGCAGATCATCTTTCGGGAGAGAGCATAGCGGAAAAACTTAATATATCCAGAACTACATTTTATAAGAGGAAGAAAGAAGCTTTAAGATTGTTTTCTGTCTGTTTGTTTGGCTATAAGATTCCGGAATTAAAAGGGTATTTATGGTAGGTTTAAATTTAGATTAATAATTTAATACTAAATAGGAACTATAATTAAACACTTGCTTTACTGTATGTGAACTGATATTTTGATAAAATTTTATTATAGGGATAGAGGACCTTTTCTTGGGTCCTTTTTTATTTCTGTAAATAAAAGGCTTTAGGAGTCAAGGTTTTCCTTGGCTCTTTTTTTATGCCCAAATCCGGAGAAAAAAATGAATACATGGCAGTGCTATTTGGCGAAATATCCGTGACTTTCTTTTCTGTTTTAACCGATTAAAAGACGAAAGAAAAGGAGAAAAGTCATGGATAAAAATATCAGAACACTATTAGTCAGAAATGAAAGAATAGAAGTAAGTGAGGCTGTGTATAAGGCATATTACAAAGAAAGAGAGCATGAAAAATATTTGGATAAAAAGAAAAGAGATAATGAGTATTCATATGAAGGAATGAAGGAAAAGGGAATCGTATTTGAATATAACGAAGGGCTTATAGAAATGTCTCCAGAAGAAAAACTACTAAAGGATATAGAAAAAGAACGTTTAAGAGAGGCTTTATCGGCTCTTAATAAAGATGAAATGTTTTTGATTGATTTATATTACTTTGAAAATAAATCTGAAAGAGAGATTGCCGAAATATTTTCTTTGTCTCAGAAAGCTGTAAACAAAAGGAAAAAGAGGATACTGGAAAAGCTAAAAAGTATTTTGTAATAAAAAAACTCATAAAGGTAACCTACAGAGACTTTTATTAAAAACAAACCTATAAATCTATTTATTAATTCAACTAAATTAAATTTTTAGTTTTCGATATGTAAAGGATAAAGAATTATCAAACTTTAAAAATCTTTACAATATTTAATCTAACAATTTATAAAAAGAAATTATTTTTTATTTTCTAACTTTGGAATGTTTAAAGTATGTAAAAAACGATTGAGAAGTAGGAGTATGCGGGGCGCGGAATCTTGCGAAGCAAGGCGTAGTGCCCCATAGGTATTTACTGATATAAATGCTTTTATATTAGTATCAAAAATCAGTAACTATATTAAATCATTAAAATAATTTTTAAAAAGCGGTACTTAAATCAAAGAAAAATTCCTTAAAGATATGAGGAAGGGAAAACGGACTTAACGATGATTGAAAAGTGAATATAAACAAATCAGATACGTTCTTTTATAAAAGAGCCGAGGTGCAAGTGCGCTTGCGATAAAGGTAACTGTTTACAACACTACTGCACAAAATAAAAGAAATATCTTTTAAGGCGACGAGGTTATAAAAGGGATAATGATACTTACGCATAGCAGGGTCACACCACGGTGCGTCCCGGATAATGTCGGGGAGGTGGAATTCCTATGAAGCAGACTTACTGCTGTTTGGTTTGTTTCGGTAAGTGATTTATATAAAAACCTTAATAAGGAGGTAACTATGATAGACGTTAAGTGTATTTCGGGGGATCCCGAATATATTGAAAGTGAGTTAGCTTCTCTGATTTCTGACGGCTATGAAGTTATGGATATGACGACAAATCTATATCCCTCTACTTCCGGTTACAGAAAAGAGACGACTATTTATTTAAAGAAAACAATTTAGTTATGCTAAAAATGGGGTAAATAAGAAAGAAAAAAACAACATTTATTATCTGTTCTTAAACTTATTTATTCCTATTTTATATAGCGCAGAATTCAAGGCGATACTTGGATAAAAAAAGGATTACGCTGAATGACAGCGAAAACAAACAGAAAGGAGGGACAAAGTTTGGTAAGAGAGAGTGATGGTATTCTTGTAAATGAAAATCCCGTGCAGTCCAAAGTACTCATGATACCGAAGTTCAGATTTGACGAAGTAAATGAGAAGTATAAAAAATATAAAAAAGATGTAGTTTTACTGATGGACAAGCTGGATGAAAAAGACAAGGAAAACTCTAAGCTTTTGAATGATATAAAGAGTATCAAAAAAGCTTATGACAATGCCCTTTTAAACTTAAAGGTAAAGGAGACATTTGTGGAAGGCGGAATATTCAAGGAACAATATGAAACCATAATACCAAAAATGACCTGCAGAGAAGATGAAAAGCTCGATTTGGCAAAGGCTATAGTAGAGCTGATAAAACAAACAAAATAAAGATTTAAAGGAGAAAATAACAATGGCAATAAGTACACAAGGAACAATTTTAAATATTACAGGAACTAAAGGAGAAACAGCTATCAATATCGACGTTGCAATCAAATCATTCCCTGATTTAGGAGCTGCACCGGCAGCTATCGAAGTAACATGTCTTTCGGATGATTCACAAAAATTCATCCCCGGTATCAAAGGTATGGCAGCTATGGAATTCGTTGCTAACTATGATGCATCTGTATTCGAACAATTAGTGGGAGCAGAAGGCTTAGATTTAACTTATAAAGTAAACTTCGGCGAAACTGAATATTCATTCAGCGGTAAACACAATGCTTTGATCGTTGGCGCAGGTCTAAATGCGGCAGTAGATATGAAAGTTGTTGTACTTCCGGGTTCTAAAATCACAAAAGTAGCTTAATTACATAAATATGAGGAGGGGTTACCCCTCCTAAGTAGCAGAAATCAAAAGTATTTTATAAAATATTTTTTAATATGAAAGGAAAATTAAAAATGATCATTAATAATAAAAATTATACTATACCCGAACTTAATTTTAATACTATATGTACTTTAGAGGAAATGGGTATTTCTCTAACGGATATGGACAAAAAAATATTATCTACAGTAAGGGGTTTTTTAGGCCTTGCAATGAACGGGGACTATGAAAAGGCAGGAAAAGAAATGGAAGAACATCTTGAAAACGGCGGCTCTTTGGACGAAATGCTGGAAGAGATAAATAAGGCGGTAGAAGAAAGCGGTTTTTTTCAAGCTCTCAACAAGAACCAGAAACAGAGCTCTTAAAAGAGCAAGAGACAGAAGACGTAAAAAGCATAAAAGAAAAGGTAAAATATAATTCTTTCAGCGAACTGATAAATGAATTTTATCTTCCTAATGCATTGATGCTTGGTGTGGATTATGACTTATTTTGGAGGCTTACTCCAAAAAGATTGCTGCCTTTTATCAAAGCTTATGAAGATAAAGAAAAAAGAGAAATCGAAAAGAATAATTATTTATTTTGGATAAACGGGATTTATGTTTCTCATGCGGTTGCAAACGTACTTGCAGAAAATACAAAATATCCGGATAAACCATTTCCTTTATTTGAAAATAAAGATATTGAAGAAAGTAAAGCTGAGGAAGCCGAGCTTTTCGATGCATATGCGGCAATGTTTAATAAAGAATTCGAAGAGAAAACCAAGTAAAATGAGTTTTCTCTTTTTATTATACACTTCTTCGATTTGAAGAATTACATCAGTAAACCTTATATTATTCTTCATTTCGAAGAAAAGTAAAAAATGCTCCTATTCTTCGTTTTGAAGAAAATATTCGTCTTGGTAAAATATTCTTCAAATCGAAGAATTATACCCCATACATAATCTTTAAACATTGAGGCTTATGTATGCGGTATAAACCGCAAAAAAGAAAGACAACTTTTGTTGTCTTTTTTAATTACAAATTTTAGAAAGGGGTGGTTAAGTTGAAAGGTTAAGGTTTTGAGGTAAATGAGTAAAATTATAAATCGGTAATTTCGGTTTCATTCCCGTTTTGTATTTTTGAGGATACAAAATCAAAGAAATCACATATTTTACAATAACCTTTATTACGAACTCTTAATAAAGATGAAACACCTGTTGAATAGAGGAATTTAATAAATTTCTTCTCATTATCTGATTTATAGTTTATAACGCAGTATTTATCCTGAGATAATGCACTTCTGCTTATAGGGTTTAATGGTGTACTTTCAATATTATTTTTTACCGTTTTTTCGATAGAAGTTATTTTACTATAATCCAAATTAAAAGTTTTCTTTAAATTTGGATTAGTCGTTTCAAAAGTTATTTTATCTTCGTAAGCAAAAACTATTATTTCTACACCTTGAGAAACAGGTAAAGAGCCACTATCATATAGACCTTCTAATGCACTTGATGCACCTCTATTTGATAATTCCACTTCTCTCCAGTAAGTAGTCGTAAACATTGAATATTTTTTTTTATTTTTACTCATGATAGCACCTCAACATTAATAATTAAATAAATTATAACACAAAAAAATTTAAAAGAAAGGAAATTTAGTATGGAACAATTTGAATTAACTATTGATGATAATGTTGTTAAAACATTGTCTTCTATAAAAGAAATGCTTAACGGCATTTTGGAAACGACAAAAGAAATACAAAAAGAATTATCGAATTCTTTTGATACATCTTTTTTTGAGGATTTCGCAGTTGCCTTAGGTACAGTATCTACATCAATGTCGATTATGCAATCTTTAGGCTTTTCTGATTTCTTAATAAGTATTGGTGATGGAATGCGTGCTATTTTAGGATCCTCAGGTCCATTAACAGGTGTTCTTGGCGGATTATCGGACGCATTTGCGGGACTCGGTGAGGGGGCTGCAGTTCTTGCGGGACCTCTTTGTGTTGTACTTGCTATCGTCGCGGCACTTGGAGCGGGATTTTTATATGCAATGCAGACAAGTGAGGAATTCAGAGAAAAGGTTGCTGATGTATTCGAGCCACTCTCCGAGAGCTTAACAAAGGTTTGGGAAGAAGATATCTCTCCAGTTATTGATTCCGTCGTAGAATCTTTAACAAAATTTTATGAAAAGCATTTAAAACCTATGATAGATGGAATAATGGAGTTATTTGATCAGCTCGGATTATTTCTTGGGGAAGCGGCACTTCTTCTTATCGAACCGTTTTTACCTATAATTCAAGGTATGGTTGAATTTTGCGGAACATATTTGGCTCCGTTGGTAGAGGGGGTTATAGGTATATTTTTAACATTACTTGGTTTTGTGACAGATAACATAACGTCGATTGCAGGAGTACTTAGTGGATTTATCAAAATCCTCAGAGGACTTTTTAACGGAGATACGGAACTTATAATGGAAGGGTTTAAAGAGATATTCGATAATACATTAGGAAGAGTTTGGAAAGGTATTCAAAATTGGTACAATAAACATATTGCAGGCTTTTTTGGAGCTAAAAAATGGGACGGTACATTTAAAAATATCGGACCATGTTTAAGAGATGCGTTTGATAAGGCTCTTAAATATGTAAGAAAAGCGATTTCTGATTGGTACAATAAACATATAGCTCCTTGGTTTACGGTTGAAAGATGGGCGAAACTTGCCCGAGATGGAGTAAGGGGGTTAGCTTCCGCACTTCATTTACCTAATATAAGACTTAATGTTACGTGGGGAAGTTCTCCCGACTGGCTATATGATGCTGCTAAGCTTATTGGTTTAAGAGGTGTGCCTCATATTGATTTTGATATATCTTACAGGGCAATGGGCGGTTTCGTCGATGCAGGTCAGATGTTCATCGCCCGTGAAGCCGGTCCGGAACTTGTAGGAACAATGGGAAGCAGGACTGCGGTAATGAATAACAATCAAATCGTTGACAGTGTTTCCAGAGGTGTTTACGATGCTGTTGCATCGGCACTCGGTTCGGGCGGTATAGGCGGAGACTGGACTATACAGATCGTGGATGAAAACGGAAGCGTAAAAGCGGAAGATATCATTACGGCAATCGAAAGAAGAAACAGAAGAGACGGCAAGACCGTCATTGCATTGGGGGTGTAGATAAATGGAAAAATTAACAATGAAATATGATGAATTGACGAGCAGAAGTTTGACGGAACTATGTAATCCTCTTCCTTATATAATCACAAATGTATATGACAGTACCGAACAGGACGAAGAGGGGAATGATATAAGAGTCAAGTATGCGGAGTATATCGACCTTGGAGTATGTCCCGCAAGCTACAGCTGTGCACTCAAAGAACTTCTTTCTTCCGACAGCGGAAGGACGGAGGATACTACATACAACAAAATGAGGCTGGGTAAGTACATTGAAATAGCCATTTCTTACAGGTCTATGAACAGCGATAATTTAGCTATTCTTTTAAATAACTTTTCCGATGAATATGTAACGGTTTGTTATTTTGACCCGAGAAAAAATTCCTATAGGATAGATGAATTTTATCTCGGAGAAACCAGTGTACCTTTATATAACGGTAAGATGGGATTTTGGGATAGTTTTTCACTGACTTTGGCTCAAAGGAAAGCTGAGGAGGATGAAATACTTACCGAAGAAGAAATTCCCGAAGCAGCTGAAAATCCGAATGAAGAAGTCATTATACAGCCCGGTGAGGAGGTATAATTATGAGTTTTAATATTTCAAAAAAAGCTTATGATGCTGTTATGAGCTCCACTCGTCAGGGAGTTGAAGTATCATATCAGCTTGCTGATGAGCCGACAGTCGATAATACTCCTTTGGATATTTTATTCGGTGAAGATGGACAAGCCGATGAAAATCCCGAACAAGTCATTAACCGTATTACAGAGGAGAATATAATCGCGGGTTCATTTTCCATAGACAGATATACCGCAAGCGGAGATAATGTGGAAATCGGCAGTGCCGTAGCCGCGGAACTTAAAATGACTTTGGATAACCACACTGGTATATACGATGATGTCAATTTCGCAGGGGCTACACTTAGAGTTAATGTTTCCGTTAAAAGAGAAGACGGACTTATTTCATACATACCTATGGGGATATTTATCGTAGATGAACAAATCAAAAATCAGACTACGATATCTCTTACCGCACTTGATTATATGGCTGCATTTGATAAGGTATTCGATTTCAAGGATTATGAACAGGGAATGAGTATTCAGCAAATTTTATTTGCAATATATAACCAGTGTATGATAAAAGATAATGCGGAGAGCAGTTTGGGAGACTTTTTAGATCTTCCCAATATGGATTATATCCCTTATGATTTGCCTCAGAGCGAAAGTCTTACTTGTAGACAAATCCTGCAGTGGATCTGTGAAATAACGGGTACATGTGCTTATATGGACGGGGATGGTGAGTTACAGTTAGGATTTTATGAAGACTTTTTAATCCCCTCTACGGAAGATAAATTTGTATTAAGACCGAATATGCGTTATTCAAGCGAATACGATAAGAGCATTTTGGTACTTGATAAAATAATCGTTCAAAGTAAAGACGGTAATAATTCTGAGCCTGCTGTTTTTGAAAACGAATATGAAAACTGTGATTTGTCTTATTTATCGGCAAAAGGAATAAAATCTTCATCTTTGGTATATACGATTTCGGGAAATGACCTTATATCAGACCCAACGACTGCAGAAGGCGAAGAAACGGAAGAAGATAACTCGGAAAATACCGGGGATACATCGGAGGGTACAGGTGAAGACAATACAAATACGGATGATACAAATACTTCTGATATGCCTCCCGAACTTGAAATACCCGATGATACCGACCCTTCCATATCTGCCGAATCGGATACACCGATTGAAGGTGGAAGCGGTGAAGGCGACGGTACTACGGAAGAGGTAACGGAATATAAAAACAAAGCCAAAGAAATTGCAGCTGGATTAAAGGGAATGAAGGTACTTAGGTATCTTCCTTTTAAAGCAACGACTATTTCCATGCCGTTTTTATGGCCATTATGTAGAATAATATTCGAGGATAATCATGGAAATCTTATCGAGAGTATCATAACTCATCATACATTTAAATTGAATGGTTCTTCGACTATAGAGGCAAAAGGTGTCAGTGAGCAAAAAAAAGGATATGCTTCGTCAAATCCTCTTACAAAACACGAAGCTAATATAATTGATAAGATAAAAGATGAAATCAAATATGAAATCACTTCGAGAGAAAAAGATGTTTTAAAACTTAATAAAGTTGCTAATGCTATGTTCGGTTTATATAACACGGTTGATTTACAGGACGACGGAAGCAGCATATTATATTTTCATGATCAGGAGAAGCTTAATGACAGTAAAATTGTCTATATGATGAATCAAGACGGTTTTTTCTGGACTGATGAATATGATAAAAATGAACATATTTGGCAGAACGGTGCGACATCCGACGGTTCTTTTGTGACTACCTATTTAAGTACTGTCGGACTGAATGCAAGCTGGATAAATGTGGAGGGAAATGCGCCCAATGCTCCGATGAGAGAAAATATCAATAAAAATATTTTATTGGCAGACTCTAAAGACTCCTCTGAGGGTAAGGAAGATATAAATGCTATTTCCGATAAAACAGCAAATATATATCTTGCCAACGGAAAAATAAATTTCAGTACTGATGATTATTTGCCTCCTACAAGTATTTATTCAGGGGGGCTTAGGACAAATGAAATCAATGCAATAAGTTCGGTCAACATAGGTAAATTCATATTTGAGTCGGGTAATGACGGAAATTTAACGATTAAATATCAAGGAGGTAATAATTAATGGCAACTGTTAAAGGTAATTATTCCGGAGGAAGCAGTTATGATCTATATGTTTCCTGCGTAACCAATTCACAAAATATAGAAAAAAATACTTCAAATGTGACTTTTACGTTTGGAATGTACAAAGCAGGTTCTAATTCACAAAGTTATAATCTAAATTCACATACATTTACTTATAGTATAAATGGAACTAAATATACAAAATCCGTATCATTTGATTTTAGAAGTAAAGGTACGGGAACATATAACAAATTGTTTTCTGTAACGTTAAATATAACCCATGGTTCTGACGGTAAAAAATCCGTTTCGGTAAGTGCATCTCATCCCACAGGCATTAGTTTAGGTACGGGAAAAGTTTCAACTTCTTTTGCGCTTAAAACCATACCTAGGGCGTCTGCACCTACCGTCAGCCCGACATCACAAAGCTTGGGAAATTCTATAACAATAAATACGAACCGCAAAAGTACAAGTTTTACACATAAAGTAGTTTGTACAATTGGCAGTTATTCCAAAACAATAAGCAGTGTTGGAGGAAGTACATCCTTTTCACTGGATAAAGCTATTGCAAATCAACTGCCAAATGCGACATCTGGAAAAGTCAATGTAACTTGTACTACTTATAGCGGAAGCACTAACGTTGGAAGTAAAACAACAAGCTTTACTGTCACGGTTCCCAATAATAACGATTTTAAGCCTAAAAAACCTACTAATACATTTGTCGGGAATAAATTATGTCAGGGGCTTTATGTTCAAAATGTCAGTATTTTAAATACTACGATTTCGTCAGTTGGAATTTATAATAGTACTATAAAAAACTATTCACTCAATATTGGTGGTAAAACTTACTCTTCGACGTCTTCTAAATTCTCGTCAAGTGCTCTTCCATCATCCGGGGAAGTAGCCATAACTTCTACCGTTAAGGATTCAAGAGGATACTCCAATACATCTGACGCAAGTAAGATAACTGTTTATCCTTATTCGGTTCCGACCGTTACGAATTTTAGTGCAGTAAGAACTGATGACAACGGAAGTTCTTTGAACATTTCTTTTGATATGGCTTTAAGTGCCGTTAACAATAAAAATAATCTTAAATTTGATTTGTATTCGAAGAAATGCAGTGAAGACGGTGAACCTGCACATATTCATAGCGGGAATATAGTTCTTTTGGATGAAGGCGAATTGCCTATTGGCGATAATGTGTTATCTTATTTCAATACTGAAAGCAGAGTGACAAAACCGATTTCGGTTGAAGTTCCTTCTCTAACGGGTATTCCTTTTTCTTCCGATGAAAGCTTTGATATAATTGCTAAGTTCAGCGATTTTAATCATACTTTTGAACAAAGTTTTATACTGCAAACAAAATTTGTTACAGTGGATTTTAAGGCAGGCGGAAAAGGTGTTGCAATAGGTAAATATTCTGAAGAAGATGCTTTTGAAGTCGATATCCCTGCAGTTTTTCATAAATCCGTAGAAGGACTTGGGCTGATTGACTCTATGTATCCGGTCGGTTCTATTTATCAAACGACAAATGCGAGTTTCGATCCTAATACTGAATGGGGAGGTAAATGGCGTAAATTAGAAGGTGTATTTTTATTAGGTTCAAATAGCAGTTATAAAATCAGTAGTGATATAAAAGATGGCGGTGAGGCTAGCCATAAACTGACAGTTTCAGAAATGCCTTCTCATAATCATCCTATTACAGTAAATATTAGAAATGCTAATGGTAATATGGGGACTTTCTTCTGTGCCGGAACAACAGCATGGGATTCTGCATATTTCCAAGGAGATATTACTTTAAAAAGAAATTATAGTGTATCAAATACTACACCGGATAATGCATGGAAAAAATTAAGTTGGCATTTTAGTCATGATCATTCTGCTTCATCGGATTCGATCGGCGGAAGTGGCGTTCATAATAACATGCCGCCATATAAAGTTGTTAATATTTGGGAAAGAATAGAATAGTGTCAAATTTAATATATTAGTAATACGTTTATAACAATTATTAGCTCATTAAAGATATTTATATTTTTAATGAGCTTTTTTATTTTAGTTATTATGAAAAAGATTATAAGAATACTTTGATATTTAACTATTTTAATAATTTAGAAGACCTTAATTATTTTATAAAAAGGGGTTAAGAAATAACTGAAATATAAATGTATATTGAACATTATAAGATGCGGAAAGGAGGTAGATATAGAAATGACGGCTGAAAGTACGATAGATCTATCGCTTTTACTGTCGCTATTTACAATAATATTCGTAGGCCTTACATATTACAGAAGTTCAAAGAAAGATACTTCAAATGATGTTAAAGAACAGATGAAGATGAGTGTGAAGCTGGATACTATTTGTAATACTACGAATGAAACCAGAAGCGATATAAAGAGTATAAATAAACAGCTTACGGATTTGATGGAGACTCAGATACTGCAGGGGCAGGAACTTAAGACCATGTGGAGACGGGTAGATGAGCACAGCGAGAAACTAAGCGAACATGAAGAGAAAATAATAAATTTGGAAAAGGAGAATATAAAAAATGAAGAAAATTGATTTAAAGGGAATAACTGCGGATACTATTGCAAGAATGATTTTTTTACTTGTAAGTATGATAAACGGTGCGGCGGCAATGTTTGGTTTTACGAAGTTGGATATAGATGAAAATACTATATAT
This sequence comes from Anaerofustis stercorihominis DSM 17244, assembly GCF_000154825.1. Taxonomy (NCBI): domain Bacteria; kingdom Bacillati; phylum Bacillota; class Clostridia; order Eubacteriales; family Eubacteriaceae; genus Anaerofustis; species Anaerofustis stercorihominis. The sequence goes on from NZ_DS560017.1 coordinate 21,887, forward strand.
ACAGTAGTGACAGGTGTTTCGGTTATCGTATCGGCGGTGATAGGTTTTTGGAAGAACAACTCTTTTACATCTGCTGCGATCGAAGGTGATAACTTAAAAAACGCACTTAAAAGCGGAGATGTGACTAAAGAAGATTTGAAAGCTGTGGAAGAAGCAGAGGAAGATGATATGGATTACTTTTTAAGTGAAGAAGAACTTAAAGAAATGGATATGGACTAAGGAGGGATTTGTATGGCAAATTCAGCGAGTAAAGTGCTAAAAATAGCGTTATCGGAGGTTGGGTACATAGAGAAAAAATCAAATAAGAGCTTGGACAGCAAGACAGCCAATAAAGGTGATAAAAACTATACCAAATATAACAGGGATATGAAAAAGATAAGAGGTGCTGGTACTTTAAATGACTATTGGTGCGCTAATTTTGTCTCTTGGTGTTTTTATAAAGCTTTTGGTAAAAATACAGGCAAAAAGGTAATGTTGGGGTATTCAAATTATGTACCGACCATATACAGTAATTTCAGCAAGGCAAAAAGAATAAGCAAAAGCCCTAAAAAAGGGGATATAATCATTTTCGGTACTAACTCCCATGTAGGGCTTGTTTATGATGTTAAAGGAAATTATGTTTATACTGTTGAAGGGAATACGAGTTCTAGGGATTTTGATTCCAATGGAGGTGCGGTTTGTAAGAAAAAGTATCATAAGACTAATTCTTGGATAAAATGCTACTGTAGACCTAAGTATACCGTTCCGGTGAGTGAATATCCGTTAATCAGAAAAGGGAGTAAAGGTTCTTATGTTAAGAAAGCTCAAACTCAACTAAATAAAAAAGGCGGATATAAATTAAAAGTTGACGGGATATTTGGGAGTGCTACTCTAAGTGCGGTCAAGAAATTCCAAAAGAAAAATAAACTTGTCGTTGATGGTATCGTTGGAGCTAAGACTTGGAGTAAGTTATATAAATAATTAGTGTGTATATTATTAATTTCAATTGGTTGAATATATAAATAAAAAATAGAGGATGTATTAAATCTCTATTTTTTATTTATTCTCATACAAAAACATATTAAATTGATAATGAATTTTAAAATCAATTTTAATGTATTATTTATTTAAAGGATTATACTGACATGTCAAAGGATCTGATTTTAAGGAGGAATATATTATGGAAGAAAAAAATAATGATGTAATGTCAGCAACTGAAATATTTATGTTAAAATCTTTGTATGATATGAATGATAATAATATTGTTGATAATGCAGAAAAGGTAAATGGTCATACAGTTGAAGTTAATGTGCCGGAGGATGCCGTTTTTACGGATACTAAGTATGATATAGCTACGGAAAGCATATCCGGACTAATGAGCAGTACTGATAAAGCAAAGTTAAATGGTATAAGTGAAAGAGCAACCAAAGTAGATGTAATTGATAATATAACGAGTACCAGCTTTGAAGATGCTCTTTCTGCAAAACAGGGTAAGCTATTAAACGATAGAGTATCAAATCTTGAGACTTTACCTAAGGGCGATATGTTTAAGTCTATATATGATGCAAACAATAATGGTATTGTAGATTTAGCCGAAAATGCACAAAAGATAAATGGGTTCACTGTAGAAAAAGCTGTACCCTCAGATGCAAAATTCACTGATACTACATATGAAAAATCAAGTTCGGTTATAGATGGATTGATGAGCAAAGAGGATAAAGTTAAATTAGATGGAATAAGCGAAAATGCAAATAGTATTTCGATTGCTGATAATCTCATAAGTTCCAGTGCCGATGAAGCTTTATCCGCAAAACAAGGTAAGTTATTAAATGACAGACTTACTGATGTTGAAGCGGCTTCTTGTGGAGATATGTTTAAATCCGTATATGATACAAATGATGACGGAAAAGTTGATAAATCGGATTATGCAGATAATGCGGGAACGGTTAATGGGTTTACCATTGAAAAGTCTGTGCCTTCAGATGCAGTTTTTACAGATACTAAGTATTCTGTCGCAACTACAAGTTCAAATGGATTATTGTCAAGTGCCGATAAACAAAAAATAGATAGATTAAATTTGGACACTTCTAAAAATTTAACTGTAGCAAACGCTACGGCTTCATATTTTAAAACAGATACCAAACCCGGTGGATTGATAAGTTCTGATGGGCTTAGATTAATAACTCGTACATCGGCAGGAAATGTTGCTGTAGGTCAGGATGGGTTAAGCGGTGGGACTCATGCCGTAAGTTTATATGCGGGAGGAAAAATCAATCTTTGTATCAATAATTCCGGATCAGCCGCAAATGCCAGCAATATTGAATATGTTTATGCTGACAGTAAATATCTTTTCCGTAACAGAGCAAATGGGACTTGCTATTTAGGTTCGGCTTCTTATAGATGGAATACCATTTATTCAAAAACCGGTTCTGTTTCCACATCTGATAAAAGAAAGAAATATGATATAAACTCAATAATTAAGGATGAGAAAATAGAAAAATTCTTTGAAGGTTTAAGACCTGTTTCTTATAGATCTGTTGAAGGGGACGGTCATAGAACTCATTATGGGTTTATTGCTCAAGAAATTGAAGAAAACATCGAAAATGCGGGACTTAAATATAGTGATTTTGCTCCTATAGTAAAAACTCCTGTAGATAAGGATGGAGAAGAACTTGATTATTATAATGAGTCTGACAGAGAAAAAATCGTTGATTATGAATATGGACTTAGATATGAAGAATTCATTTCAATAAATACAATGATGATACAAAAGCTTATGAATGAAGTAAAAGAACTCAAAGAAGAAATAAAAGAGCTTAAAAATAATAAATAGATAAAAATAAAAAAGAGAGGAGCATTTCTCCTCTCTTTTTATTTTTATACCTTCACGGCATTACTGCTTTTCCTTATATAATTTAGAGTATATATCGTTACCGCAGTTCCTGAGATAAGAACAAAGAGGTAGAAGTTTATCCCTCGTGTAAGAAGCATTCCAGAGCTTACAAGCCCTATAGGATAGAAGAACTTAAACAGTGTCAGAAATCCTCCTTCACTTGCTCCTATACCTCCAGGTAGAGGGAGTGCCGCAACGGAAGAATATAGTACCGACTGTATAGTTATTATTTCTATTATATTGTAAGTATCAAGCCCGAATGACTTATATACAAAGAACGATACGGCATGCATAAAGTTAAGCTGGAAAAATGTAATTAGGATTGTCTTTAAAAGCGAAAGCTTTTCCTTTTTTATTAAGTCAGCCGCTTGTTTATATTCTGCTATCTCTTTATCCGCTTTTTCTTTGAAACTTTCTACTTTTTTATATTTTAGCTTTGTAAGTATCGCGGTTATCAAATTTACAGCTTTGGGCATTAGTTTCTTTGAGAATATGGCAAAGAATATAAAAAAGAAAACAAGTGCGTTAAGTGATATCCCTATAAATAGAAGATATTTGATATTTCCTACTTTTGTCGTAAAGAAGCTGAAGTTTATTATAAATGAAGTTACGGCTATTAGTACCGCGTTGAACTGATAGCTTGCAAGTTCGATAAACAAGGCAATTGCTCCGTGAGATAAGTCTATTTTATCCTTATTCATATAATAAAGTTGCATAGGCTGTCCTCCCGAAGAGGAAGGAGTAATAGCACTGAAAAAAAATCCTACAAGGGCATATTTTATACCTCTGAAAAATCCCAAATTATAACCGAGCAGATTCACGTTTCTTATTATATTGATACCTTCTAAGCTTAAAAAGAGGCACATACACATTACAGCGAGGAATATATAATTCAAATTTACATTTTTTATGGTGTCGAATATTGCAGTGATATTGCCGTCTTTAAATAGTATATAAAAAGTTAGGACTATTAAAGTCACAAACAATATAAATGATTTAAACATAGTCTTAAATCTTGAATTATCGTTCATATTTTTCTCCTACTGTCTTAAAAGTATAGCCTTGATTTAACCAGTTTGGTATCATTTCTCTTAAAGCTTCTATCGTTTTAAGAGGGGCTTTGTTTTTCCCTCTTCCGTCATGAAGACATATTATATCATTATTATTTACTCTGTTTATAAGTTTATCCTTTATTATTTGAGTGGTGGTATCTTCTTCCCAGTCTTCTGCCATAACGTCCCAAAGGACAGGTGTCATGTTATTCTTCTTGATTTCTGAAATCATACTTAGGTTAAACTGTCCCCAAGGAGGGCGAAACAGCTTTGTATTAATGCCAAGTTCTTTTAGTGCATTGATCCCTCTGTTCATATTATCTTTAGTCATTCTTGGTGTTTGAAGCATTGCACTTTTATGCTCATACCAATGAAGTCCTATACTGTGACCTTCATTTTTCATTCTTTCTATTATATCGGGATTATCCAGTGCAAATGTCCCGACAACAAAAAAGCTTGATTTTACATTGTATTCTTGGAGTAAATCCAATAGCCTTATCGTATAATCTTTATCCGGTCCGTCGTCAAATGTGAGATATATACTTTTATCAAAAAATTCTTCATTCTTTTTCTTTTGTCTATATGATATTTTATAAATATAGGTGGGAAAGAGTGAATAACATAGGTAAGCACAAATCACTATGCTGATTGATATAATCATTAACTTCATTATATTCTCCTATGCGGATAAAACACTTAGAAGATAGTCGTTATTTATTTCTTCTCTTATTCTATCCATATTTTCTTTCATTTTATTTAATTCGTGTTCATCTTTTATAAGCTCTATTACTTCATCAGCCAAGTCTGATTTTTTGCTCCATTTTATTTTACCTATATTATTCTTTTCAATGAACCGTGCATTCCCGACTTCCTGCATCAAGAAAGGTTCTATTATATAAAGAGGACATGATGTATGGATAGCTTCAAATGTCGTTATCCCTCCTGATTTTGTTATTATCAAATCAGATCTCATCATGTATTCATGGACTTTGTTTGTGTATCCTACTACATTTACTGACGGAAATTTTGTTTTTATCTTTTGATATAATTCTCTGTTTTTTCCGCATATCAACGTTAGATTTATATTTTCGTTTTTGTTTAGTCTATATAGTATATCTTCTATTCCCGGGATAAGTCCGAGACCTCCGCCCATTATCAGTATTTCTTTTTTATGTTTTTGTTCTACAGCATTGTTGTTTTTGAATGCTTGTCTAACAGGGATCCCGCAGATTTGTATTTTATCTTCTTCTACACCTTTTTGAATAAGTTCATCTTTTGTTTCTTTGCTTCCCACAAAATACATGTCAGTTTCTTTCCCAAGCCATTCGTTATGAGCTGTTATATCCGTGATATATGTATACAAAGGAATGTTTGATTTCTTTGTTTCTTTATACATTGATATATATTTACTTGCTATTGGGATAGTGGAGATAATAAAATCAGTTTCGTACCTGTCTAAAAGGTCATCTACTTTTTTTACCAAAACTTTTTTTAGCGGCACGGAATTGTTATGATTACCTGCCGTTTTATTTAATAGGTTATATAGAGATGCAAATTTGCTGGTCAGATTATTAAAACCGGAGTAAATCGTTTTTGAAAATGACGGAAATAAAAAGTCAATTACATCTACGATATAGACTTTATCGTTTTTATTATAAGAAATTATTTCTTCTTTTATTGCTTCGGCTGCACTGATATGCCCCATGCCGAAGCGTGCGGTCAATATTAATACATTCATTTTTTCCCTCTTTTCTTCATTTAGAAAAATGCTTTTAAAATATGTTTTCTTAAATATATCATATAAATTTCACAAAATGGGGGATTTAATAAACATATTACGTAGATTTAATGTAATCTTAATAATTTAAGAAATATTTAAGGGCTTTAATGTTAAACTTTTATATTTTTTAATCTTACGTTTTATTTTCGTCATTTTTTGCCGGTCAAAGTCTTTGTTAATAGCTTGACACATTTTGTTATATAAATTTAAAATGCGGTGACTTATTTGATGATATTGATACATTTATCTTAAAAATATTTTCATATAAATCTTAAAGAAAGCCATTTATAAATGAGAATAAATGTTATTAGATGAAACTCATAAATTTAAAATCGTGTTTCTTTATGTATTAATACACATCTTGATTTATTGAATATAATCTATTTTCAAATGTATAAAAATTAAAATTTTTCATTTAATTTAAGCAGAGGCTTTTAAATATTTTAAAAATATCTTTGGATTTTGTTATTCGCTCCACCCCTTTTAAATATGGTAAAGATTTATAAAATATATATCAATATATATCAATATAGTTAAGAAATACCTAGCCTTAATAAAAAGGATAGTAAATGCCATATACTTTCATATCTACATAATCTATGAGTATTATCCGCTTTTTAAAAAACAACAGACCATTATTTATATTGCACTATTATCAATCCTTGCTGATTAGCTTTTAGAGTATTTGAGAATTAATACAAACAAAAGTTTGTAGAGATACAAGAGGAAAAGACTCTTATGATTTGGCTTATATGGTAAAATCAAAACCATAAAAACAAAGTTGTGAGTCTTTAAACGCTTTTAATGTGAAGATTTAATGTGTTGTTTTGATTGGTGAGATAAATAGCTATTTAAATTTTATTTTGTTAAGTAAAAAATATCATGGATATTATATAAGCGAATATAAATCCGACAAGGTCGGCAAGAAGACATGCTTTAAAAGCATACCTGATATTTTTTATGTTTTCGCCGGACAGGTATACGTTTAGTACATATAATGTGGTTTCCGTTGAACCCATCATAACGCTTGCCGCAAGACCGATGAATGAATCGGGGGTGAATACTTTGAATATGTCACACAGTACGGCACTGGCTCCCGAGCCTGAAAGCGGTCTGAACAACATTAAAGGCAGGAGTTCGCTTTTGAAATGTATAACGCTGCAGGCAGGGGAGAGTATCTTTACGATAAATTCGCTCAGTCCGCTTTCACGAAAGACGCTGACGCTTACCGTGAATGCCAAAAGGAACGGAAATATGTTTAAAGTTGTTTTTATCCCTTTTTTAGCTCCTGTGACAAATGTCGCATAAATATCTATGTTTTGCTTGATTCCATAGGTTAAAATCCCCAGTATTATGGCGATTAATACGCCTGATGATATTAAATTTAACATTTATTGTACCTTTTGAAAATTTTTGCTATTATGATTCCCGAAATTGTTGTAAATAGGGTAGATAATAGTATTGGGATAAAAACTATCCCGACATTTGTTGAGCCGTAGGACATCCTATAGGCGAATATAGATGTGGGAAGGAGCTGAAAACATGTTGTATTTAGTATCAGAAACATAATCATATCGTCATTTAATGTATCTTTTTTATCATTTACTTTATTCATTTGGTGCATTGCTTCAATACCAAATGGGGTGGCGGCATTCCCAAGACCGAGGAAATTGGCGGAAAGGTTTAAAATAATGGCATTTATCACTTCCTTGTTATGTTTTAAGTCTTTAAATAATATATTAATAATGGGTTTGAATAAACTGTTTACCTTATCTATCAATTTGCTTTTTGTGATTATCTCCATCATACCCATCCAAAAACACATCGTTCCAAGTAATGAAATACATATCTTTACCGTATCCTCTCCCGAAGTTGAAAATGCCTTTGTAACATTTTCAATATTTCCCGTTGCGACTCCGTAAATCACGGAAATTATAATTATAAAATACCAAATTTTATCTAACATAAATTCTCTTTTTCCTCCTAAAAACTTAAAAATGTGACATTTGTCATGTGACTTTTATAAAAATTTAAAATGTAAACTTTTTCAAATTACAAAAGTTTCATTTTTTATATTTTATTCTGCTTGACTTTGTGATATAATCAATTCATCGAAAAAATAAAAAAAATTAATTTTAAGGAGAAATAATAAATGGAAGCAGTCGTATTTAGAGGACCAAATGATTTTAGTTTAGAAGAAGTAGAAACACCTAAATGTCCCGAAAAAGGTGTGTTAATAAAAGTTGATGCAGTAGGACTTTGCGGTTCTGATATTAGAACATTCTCTTCAGGTCATAAAGATGTTACACCACCACATATCTTAGGACATGAAGTTGCCGGTGAAGTTGTGGAAAGTGATAATGCAAATTATCCTGTAGGAGAAAAAGTAGTATTAAATCCGCTTATCAAACTTTGCGGAGAATGTTATTTCTGTAAAAACGGTTTAAAGAACCACTGCAGCAATAAAAAAGTACTTGGTACAGAAATGCCGGGAGGATATGCACAATATGTTGCCCTTCCTGAAGAATGCTGTACGGATGACGGTATCGTAAAAGCTCCGGAAGGATTTAACTTAGATTTAATCCCACTTGCTGAAACACTTTCAAGTGTATACTCTACACAAGAATTCGCTAACGTAAAAGAAGGCGATATTGTAGTAGTTATCGGTGCAGGTCCATTAGGAAACTTACATAGTGCAGTTGCAAAAGCAAGAGGAGCTAAAAAGGTTATCATTTCGGAACCAAGCGAATCAAGACTTGATATGGCAACAAGATTCACAACAACAGATGATTTCGTAAACCCACAATATGGTGATTTACATGACTTCGTAATGCAGGAAACAGAAGGTGTTGGTGCTGACGTAGTTATCACAGCTTGTCCTGTAGGCTCTGTTCAAGTAGAGGCTACACACTTACTTAAACCAAGAGGAAAAGTTATTCTTTTCGGAGGTCTTCCAAAAGATAACTGTCACGTAGCATTTGACTCTAACTTGATCCATTACCAAGAATTAGTTCTTTACGGCGGATATGCTTATGCTCCTGAAGTATTTGCTAAAGCTGTTGAACTTATTACATCAGGTCAAATTGATGCAAGCCAATTCGTAACACACGTAATACCTCTAAGAGACATCAAAAAAGGTATCGATTTAGTTAAAACAGGTGAAGCTATTAAAGTAGTTTTGAAACCTTGGGAATAATACATATATTCTTTAAAAGAACCGCTTAACGCGGTTCTTTTTTATTCCTTTGTATAAAGAATAAATACCAATGGGGCTCTGCTTTAATACTCCTTCTAAGGGACTGAGTACCTTATATCCACCTTCTGCAAGGCTCAGTCTTGTTATAAAGATGAAAATATAACTTAATGAAAACTCGCAGATATTCCTTCATAAATCCGCTGCACAGAAAACTAAGAAATCGTGTTGTTTAATGTGCTAAGGCACATCCGGATTAAAATCCGGCTCATTTTTAAAATGTGTAAACAGTCAAATTCTTTCACTGAATCGCCTTGATGGTTTTTACGCTTCTCAATGTAACTGTTAACTATTTCGAAGAAATAGGCGTATTTTTTTATAAATACGATTATCCGATAAGATGATAAAGAATATGAACAAATTTGCTTTAGCAGTATTTGTGAATTATTAAGAAGTCCTGCCAGCGTTTCTTGGAAGAGAATCTATCTCATTCTTCTTATCAAAAAAGTTTTATCGTATTTTAAATATAAAACTTTCTAGTTATATGGGTTAGGTTAGCGACTTTTTTACAAAATGCGGGTAACATTTCGTAGAAAATCCAGTTGCATTATATTTTCTGCGACGTTTGAGTTTAGTCATTTTTTAATCAATGTTAAGATTTTATTTGATTTGAATATACAGCGTACGCAAAATAGTATTATTAAGTTTATACAAGAAATATTAGTGAATAATTTCCTTATTTTATTTCTGTCATAGAGTTTTAATACTATAGTTGTTAAAACTGAGTAAATATAAGAGTATTATATTAATATAGTAGTTAATTTTTTATGTAAATAGCGGGTGAATAAATTATGTAAGTTAAAGATTTCTTTTGGTAAAGGCTTTAGCACCACACAGTGGGAGACTTTTTCCTTTTGGCTTTGGAAAAAATATGGTCACCCTTTATAGCGAAATCTAAAATTAACCATTGACAAAAAAGACTTATAAGTATATCATATAAACATACTAGCGGTATGTATGGAGGTTATGTATAAATAATGTCAAGAAATAAACATCCCGAAGTTACGGTAAACAGAATAATTGATGCGGCTTATAAACTTTTTTCAACTAAAGGTTACGAAGGTACATCTATTCAGGATATAATTGATGAACTGGGGGATCTGAGCAAGGGCGCCATATATCATCACTTTTCTTCAAAGGAAGAAATATTTGAAGCTGTCAGTGATAAAGTTTACAAGTTAAGTGAAAAGGAAGCTATGGAGGCTATTGAAGACAATAGTTTGTCGGGTCTTGAAAAGATAAGGACCTTGATTTTGGTTTCTATTACAAGCTCTGTTCATCTGCCTTTTATAGCGGCTTCGCCGGATATTTTACAAAATCCTAAATTTCTTGTTCAGCATTTATATACTTCTCTGAATGATGTAGCACCAAACATACTAAAGCCCATAATAGAAGAGGGGATAGAGGACGGCTCCATAAAGGGAGAAAATCCGAAAATAATGGCGGAAGTTTTGATATTACTTCTTAATATCTGGATGGATCCTGCGGTGATCCATTATACTAAAGATGAATTTACCGACAGAGTGTTATTCTTAAAAGATTTGCTTAAAAGTATGGGAATGGATATTGTAAATGAAGATATGATGAACAAACTTGATGTGTTCAGAAATATATTAAGTTAAATATTGCTGCCTGAGGGCAGTTTATTTAAAAAGATTTACATACCGACGGTTGGTATTAAAATGAAAATAACTTACGAAAGGATAACAAATGAAACAGCAAAAATTATTTTCAAAAGATTTTACTTTAATAGTAATAGGGCAGATAATATCACTTTTCGGAAATGCTATATTAAGATTTGCACTTCCGCTTTATTTGCTTAACAAGACAGGTTCACCTTCATTATTTGCCACGGTGTCCGCATGTGCTTTTATTCCTATGATAGTGCTTTCTCCCATAGGAGGGATAGTTGCGGACAGGGTGAACAAGAGGAATGTCATGGTGATACTGGATTTTGCCACGAGCTTACTCATGTTATTATTTACGTTTCTATTCGGCAGTGTAAATATGATAGTTTTATTTATAGTGACTTTGATGTTGCTTTACGGTATTGCAGGGGCTTATCAGCCATCCGTGCAGGCGAGTATACCTTCACTTATGGATGATGAAAATCTTATTAGTGCGAATGCGATAATAAACCAAATCAATTCTCTTTCAAGCCTTATCGGTCCGGTCGCAGGGGGTGCTCTTTATGGGTTTTTCGGATTAAAACCGATACTTATAATAAGTATAATATGCTTTTTATTTTCCGCTGTAATGGAAATATTCATCAAGATACCTTTTGAAAAAAGGGAAGATACGGATGGTATTTTCAATATAGTAAAAAAGGATTTGAGTGAAAGCGGGGGATTTATAAAGAATGATAAGCCTATAATCGGTAAAGTGATAATTATAGTTTGTGCTTTCAATTTATTTTTAAGTTCTCTTATAATAGTCGGTCTTCCGGTAATCATAACTCAGGCTCTTGATTTCTCCGAGACGGTATCATCTCAGCTTTACGGTATCGCACAGGGTATCACTGCACTGGGAGGGCTGGCGGGAGGTATCCTGACTGCTACCAAATTTAAGGGATTTGAAATGGAAAAGTGTCATGTACTCCTTTCATGGGCTGCGATTTTGCTTATACCGATAGCGCTTTCGATGATGTTAGGATTGTCAGATATATTTATTTATGCGGTAATATTGGTGTCGGTCTTCTTGATCATGACTTTTGCGACTATATTTACCATAAAAGCAATGACTTTTTTGCAGATAGTGACTCCTAACTATTTGATAGGAAAGATGATTTCACTCGTTATGTGCCTTTCTATGTGTTCTCAGCCGCTGGGACAGGTGATATATGGGTTTTTGTTTCAAAACTTCATGACTAACAGCTATATTGTTATCTTTATAGGTGCTGTAATGAGTTTACTTATAGGTCTTGCTTCCAAGAAAGTATTTTCTGTTATCAACGATTAGGATGATAGGGTGGTGCTAATAAAGCTGTAGTGTTTTGAGCGTTCCGGAATAAAAAGTTTTAATATTTTAATTTTGTTAATATGAAAATGACCGAGCAAATTTAATAAATTTAACACTAAAAAATTTTAAATAATTATTTTTATAAATACATTATTATTATCCATATAATAAAAGATAGTATGATGTTGGATTTAAAAAAATTGAATTTAGTTTATCTATATTTATGAATAGCAGAAATAAAACTAATAATTATTTCTTTGATATTTGATTCATAATAACCTTAAAAACAATGCTGCTTATGAGATTAAAGATTTTTATATATTTTATTTATCAATTATATTTTTTAACAGTGATAAGAAAGATTTTCCTTGTATTTTAGAGAAGAGATATTTTATTATTAAAATAAATGATATATAGGTAATAGTTTTTTAATTTAAAATTTATGTTAAAAGTTTGTTCATATAACAAATTATAATGGTAAAGAAATTCTTTACGAATAATGAAAATATAAAATCATTTGTTATAATACTTTGGTAGCTGATAAAACATTAGCGGAGGTATCGAATGAAACATATGATTGAAGTTGATGAAAATAAATGTATAGGCTGCGGACTGTGTAAAAGGGATTGTCCGACTGCAAACATCAAGCTGGAAGATAAGAAGGCAAAGATAATTACAATGGAATGTTTGTACTGCGGTCACTGCGAAGCTATTTGTCCTAAAAATGCAATAATACTTACGGGATTTGATGAAAAATCAGAGCAGTACAATGAACAAGTTAGATTAAATCCAAAAGAACTTATGGATGCGATAAAGACCAGAAGAAGTATACGTAATTTTAAAAATAAAGAGATACCAAAAGAAATTATAGAAGATATTATCGAAGCGGGGAGATTTGCTCCAACGGGTAAAAATGCTCAAAATGTTTCTTTTATTGTACTTGAAAAAGATAAAAAGAGATTCGAGAAAATAGCGGTGTCATTATTTAAAAAAATCACTAAAATACTTAAGCCTTTTTCCAAAGAAGTCTCAAGGGTTAAAATAGACGAAGATTTCTTTTTTAAAAAAGCACCTGCCATTATCCTTATAGTATCAAAAGATAAAGTTAACGGTTCTTTAGCTGCTGAGAATATGGCTTTCATGGCAGAAGCGTACGGATTGGGTGTTCTTTTCAGCGGATTTTTTGCTATGGCGGTAAATAACAGCAGAAAATTAAGAAAAGAACTGGGGCTTAAAAGAAAAGACAGAGCAGTGACAGCGTTGGTTTTGGGATATGCCAATGTAAAATATCATAGGACAACATTTAAAGAACCTGCTAAAGTTAGAAGATTTTAAAGTAATATATGATAAATTATATATTTAAATAAAAAAAGGGATAGCTATCCCTTTTTAATGTATACCTGATAAAAATTCCACTGTTTCGGGGTCGTAATGATTTATAAACAGACTTTCTTTTTTATCCAATGTTTTGATTAAATTCATGTCATCATCCGATAGTTGGAAATCAAACACATCGAAGTTTTCTTTCATCCTTTCTTTATGTGTGGATTTGGGAATAACAATAACTCCATTTTGTATTAAAAATCTTAGTGCTGTCTGAGCAATGGATTTATTGTATTTTTTTCCGATTTCTTTTAATACTTCGTTGGAAAACATATTGTTTTTGCCTTCTGCGAAGGATCCCCAAGCTTCTATTTGAACATTATATTTTTTCATTATTTCATGAGCTTCCGTCTGCTGATTGAATGGGTGTGTTTCCACTTGATTTATCATAGGTGTTATTTCATTGAATTTAATCAAATCCACTAGTCTGTCAGGGTAAAAATTGCTGACGCCAATCGCCTTTAATTTACCTTCTTTATAAGCTTCTTCCATAGCTCTGTATGTTCCGTAGTAATCTGAAAAAGGCTGATGTATGAGCATTAAGTCTATGTAGTTGCTTTTTAATTTATTCAATGACTCTTCGATTGACGCTTTTGCTTTTTCATATCCTGCATTGGATATCCATACTTTTGAAGTTATGAATAAATCTTCTCTTTTTACTCCCGATTTTTCCACTGCATTTCCCACCGCTTCTTCGTTAAAGTATGCCTGTGCGGTGTCTATCAATCTGTATCCCGTATCTATTGCATCTATAACACATCTTTCACATTCTTTATGGTCGGGGATTTGATATACTCCGTATCCGAGTATCGGCATTTTTAAATCGTTATTTAATGTTACATATTCCATTTTTATTCTCCTTAAAATAATACTTTTCACTTAATTTACATTTAATAATATAAGTGATATAATGACTTTACTACCTTAGAGTAACTCTAAGTCAATACTTTTTTTAAAAAAGGAGAAAAATTATGTATACGGTAAAAGATATAAGCAAAAAGTTGAATTTAAGCGAGCATACCATACGTTATTATACTGACAGGGATTTAATTCCAAATGTAAAGAGGAATAAAAACAATGTGCGTTTATTCGACGAAGAGTCTGTAAACTGGTTTATAGGTATAAAATGTCTTAAAGAATGCGGGATGTCTATCGAAGATATAAAGAATTATATCGATTTATGCCTTGAAGGGGATAATACCATACATGAAAGATTTGATATCATATTGAAACAAAGAGAAATAGCAGAAAAGCAGCTTGAAGAGGCAAAAGAAAGGCTTATATATCTTGAAAATAAAGTAAAGCATTATGAAGATATAATAAACGGTGATCTTACGGATAATACAAACCCCAGGAAAGAGGGGTACTACATTGAACATATTGATGTAGTATGATTTTGTGAATAAAACAAGCAGAAGTTTTTTTAAGTATCAATGCCGACTATGTTAAAAGGAGCTTACACTTTTAATATTTATAACATTAAAATAATTGATGAAAATGTTTGATATATATTGTTGATATAAAATTACTGGGTCAATGTGGGTTTAAAGTTAATTATCAATAAAAATTATTTATGAACATATATAAGCTTAAAATTATGATAAATAGGATAATTGGTATAAAAATTAACGGTTTTATTCTGGCTTCATAAAATATTATAGTAATATCGTTATTATTTATTGATTTATAAAAGCTGTTATAAGTTTGATTTATAAAAATCTTCTCATTTATGACTTTTAAATAATACATTAAAAAAAGAGATGTCTAGTCTCTTTTTTGGTTTTTATAATTATGATATAAAATATATAAATTTTTCATAAAGAAATAATTACAGGTTATAGGTAAAACTTCAAATATTTAGATGATAATATAAGAATTTTTATTTATTTCATTATTCTACGCTGCGTCTTTGCCGAAAAGTACATGTTCCATTTTTCTGATGGCAGCTGTTTTTACTTTTGATGTATATTCTCTTGTAAGCTGTATTTCCAGTGATATTTCATACATAGTAAGGTTATTTATATAAAAATCGGTTATGATTTTCTTTTCCAAATCGGTGAGACATTCCATGGCTTTATTTATATTATCCATAAGTTTTCTTGTGTTTTCTTCTTCTCTTATTTCCAGGATCTTTTCATAAATAACCATTTCTTTGAGTAATTTTTCTGTTTTTTTATAGTTTGTTGTTTTCATGTTTAATCTCCTTTTTTTCTTCTTTATTTTCAGATTTTATTTTGTTTAATATGAATTATATTCATATTTTAATATAATTGGTAATTTATGTCAAGATGAATATGAATATTATTCAATCTAAAACAATTCTCTCTTTACATTCTGAATATAGTTCACTATAATGTAGGTATACATATACGGTTATAAAATATTTTTGAAACGGAGAATAAAAAATGTTCGGTGAAAAATTAAGGTCTCTTAGAAAAGAGCATGGTATGACTCAAGTAGATCTTGCAAATGCTTTGGATTTAGATAAATCTTCAATAGCTAAATATGAAAGTGCGGGGATAATCCCTTCCGTGGATACTCTTCAAAAGATTTCTGCTCTATTTAATGTATCTATTGATTATCTATTAAATGCACCTTTCGGAGACATAAACAATGTCATGAATGTAGAGATAATAGGTACTGTGGTTGCGGGAAGAGACGGGATAGCAACATATGAATTCCTCGGGATATCTCAGGCTATCAACATTAATAACAAAGACGAATATAAGTATTTAAAGGTAAGAGGGGACAGTATGGCTCCTCAGATATTGGAGGGGGATTTGGCTCTTGTCAGGCTTCAGCCGGATATAGACAGCGGAGATTTGGCTGTTGTGATAATAGGAGGAGAAGAAGGGGTTATCAAGAAAGTTCAGAAAACAGATAATTCAATATCTCTGATATCCTTTAACCCTATGTACGATACGAGAGTATTTATCGGTAAAGATATGGAACAGCTTCAGATATTCGGTAAAGTGGTAAAAGTTGAAAGAAGTTATTAGCATAAGTTCTTATTTTAATTAAAAAAGCATACACCTTATTATTGTAAGTTAAATAAGGGGTATTAAATGAAAATAATGATTTTAGGTTTGGGTGCAGTGGGAACTGCCTACGGTTTTACCTTTAAAAAAGCCGGACATGACGTTTATCATTTTATAAGAGAAAACAAGAGAAAAAGCATTCAAAAAAGGCTGGATATCAGTTTTCTAGACGGAAGATTTAGAGAAAAAGGGGAAAACAAAAAAGATTTTTATGAAGTGGCTTTAGCCGAAGATACTTCATTTGATTTTATATTTATTTCTGTATCTCCGGGTATGATAGCGGATGCGGTAAAGACCATAAGAGATAATGAGTTAAAAGGTACTTTGGTACTTTTCAATGCTCTTTGGTATACGAGAGAAGAACTTGAAGAAATCACTTTGGGGTATGAATATATAATTGCTTATCCTTTGACTGCGGGGAATATACAACAAAACAAATTTGACTTTGTTTTATTTAAGTCCGTAATGCTTGAAAGAAAAGAAAAATCGAATATCAATAATTATGATGATATCGTAAAGTTATTCGGTGACTGCGATATTGAGATAGAATTTCCTTATGATATGCTTCAGTGGATATGGGTATATATGGGAGTAAGTGCGGGGTTTATAACCACTGCGGGAAGATATTTTGATTTGAATGATACTAAAAACGCATTTTTCAGTATAGTCAATTCTTCGGGGGCAATATCAAATTCATTTACATCAATCAGACAGATATGTTCAATAATACGTTCAAGAGGAGTGGATTTAAGGTATTATAAGGATATACTTTCAAACTATAATACTCCGCCAATGATAGCGGGGATGGTAATAAGGAACTCTCTTAAAAACAATGAATTCATGAGAAGGATATTAAGTCTGGATATAGATATAAAGGATTTATTTTATGTTTGTAAAGTCGTTTATGAGTGCGGAAAAGAAAATGGCATAGACTGTCCTGTCTTCTATGAAAATTACGAAGAGATGATAAAGAAATATCAGTAACAAAAGCCTTCATATAATATGAAGGCTTTTGTTCTTTTATAAAGAAACAAACATTAAGGGGCTCTGCCCCTTATACCCCGGCACTTTTTAAAAGATTAAAAAGTACCAAAAAATCTCCGCTCAAGCCGCGGTGGCTTAAAGCAACTGGATTTTCTGCAAAATGCTGCCCGCATTTTGCGAAACAGTCGCTATCCCACCCCCTATAAAAAAGTTTTATCTTAAATTAAAGTTAATAAATCTTTAAGGTAATATGTGGTTGAGTGACTTAGGTAAGTTTAATATCCCTTTTGGCGAAGCCTTAGCCGCCGCGGCAAGCGGGGTCGTTTCATCCATTCTTTGGACAAGCAAAGAATGGTGGGGTTTAAGGGGTAAAACCCCTTATAAAAATATTTGAATAAAAAATGAGGATTTGACATAATTTACTGTTAAGTTGGAGATACTATTTATCTGTATTTAATAAAAGAAACTTACGCTTATGGGATTTTATTATTCCTTTATCGTTCATTGCTTTTATTTCTCTTGTCATTGCACTTCTGTCTATACATAGATACTGAGCAAGGGAAGATAGCGACATAGGTATGGTAAAGGGATTTTCTCCCGACACACTTCTTACATATTTTAAATATGTTATTAGCTTTTTTTGTATGGTTGGCTGTTTTAGTATATTTAAATGGAGGGATAAAGACTGGGCTCTTTCTGCCGCCATCATGAATAGATTGCTTATGAGTTTTGTATGATGAGTGCATACTTTTTCGCATGGGGTTATTATATGGTTATAATCGATAAACATGACTTCGCATTTGTCTTCTGCCGTAACCAGATATTCGTAGTTATCCAAAGGAAGATAGAATATCTGACCGAACATATCTTTTGTGGTATAAGTTTCCAAAAGCATATCGTTTCCGTCGATGTCTATGGCATGGAGAGATGCATTCCCGCTTAAAATAAGTCCGACTTGAATTTTATTATCGGAGTAGCGAAGGATCGTATCCTTATGACTGTAGTTTTTTATCTTGGGATTAAAACACACCAACATTTGATTTATGGAATCATTTGATATCCCGTCATCTATAAAATATTTATTCATAATATCCTCCGGTAAAGAAAAGTTTTTTTATATTATATCATAAATGTTGCAAATGTCACAAATTTATTTATAAAAAAGGTTTACAATTAGTATAAATCAAGAGTAAGTGATTAGTTTCATTTTAGAAAGGAGAAATGATTATGTTATTCACGACAACGAAAGAACACGAGGAGTTTCGTCAAAAAATCAGGGATTTTGCAGAAAGCGAAGTAAAGCCTATTGCTTTTATGCTTGACCAAAAAAATCAATTTCCCGATGAAATAGTAAAGAAAATGGCTAAATTGGGATTTATGGGTATACCATATCCGAAGAAATACGGAGGTGTCGGACTTGATATTATTTCTTATGCCATTGCGGTAGAGGAATTATCCAGAGTTGACGGAGGAGTCGGCGTTATACTTTCCGCTCACGTTTCTTTAGGTTCATATCCTATATTTGCCTTCGGCAGCGAAGAACAAAAGAAAAAATACTTGGTTCCTCTTGCGAAAGGCGAAAAGCTGGGAGCATTCGGACTTACCGAACCTAATGCTGGAAGCGACGCAGGCGGAACTGAAACTACTGCGGAATTAAAGGGAGACTATTACCTTTTAAACGGCGGCAAGATATTTATAACAAATGCGGATAAAGCAGATACTTATGTCGTATTTGCGGTAACCACACCCGGTATAGGAACTAGAGGGATAAGTGCATTTATCGTTGAAAAGGGCTGGGAAGGTTTTGAATTCGGAGACCACTACGATAAAATGGGTATCCGTTCTTCTGCGACAGCAGAGCTTATATTCAACGACGTTAAAGTTCCTAAAGAAAATTTACTCGGTAAAGAAGGCGAAGGCTTTAAAATCGCTATGGCTACTTTGGATGGCGGACGTATAGGTATCGCTTCTCAGGCACTGGGTATAGCTCAGGGTGCATATGAAAATGCGGTGGAATACGCAAAAGAGAGAGAACAGTTCGGGACTGCGATCGCACATAATCAAGTCATTGGATTTAAGCTTGCGGATATGGCAACAAAACTCAGATGTGCCAGATTTTTAAATTATTCTGCGGCTGAACTAAAAGAACACCATGAACCTTACGGAATGGAATCGGCAATGGCTAAGATGTATTCATCTGATATTTGTCTTGAAGTCGTAAACGACGCACTTCAAATCTTCGGCGGAAGCGGTTATTTAAAAGGTATGGACGTGGAAAGAGCTTATCGTGACGCTAAGATTTGTACCATATACGAAGGTACGAACGAAATCCAAAGAGTCGTAATAGCTTCTCATATAGTAGGTAAGACTCCAAAGAAAGAAAAAGTTTCGGCGAAAGCCAAGGGAGCTATAACCGGAGCAAGAAAGAAAAAGATATTCGAAGAAGGAGATATCAATAAAAAGGTAGAGGACTTGGTAACGGCGCTTAAAAACGATGGATACGACTTTACCGTTGGAATAGATATAGATACACCTATCCCCGAAGCAGAAAGAGTAGTAAGCGTAGGAAAAGGGATAGGAGATAAGAAGAATATGAAACTTATCGAGGATTTGGCGATCCAGGCGGGAGCGGCGATAGGCTCTTCAAGACCTGTAGCGGAAACACTTAAATACGTTCCTTTAAACAGATATGTGGGTATGTCGGGTCAGAAGTTCAACGGAAACTTATATATCGCATGCGGTATTTCCGGTGCGGGACAGCATTTAAAAGGAATAACCGGGGCTACGACGATAGTTGCTATAAATAAAAATAAGAATGCACCTATATTTAAAAATGCGGACTACGGTATAGTAGGGGATTTGACGGAAGTACTTCCTATCCTTACAAAGGCTCTCGATAACGGAGAGGAAAAGAAACCTGCTCCTCCTATGGTAAAAATGAGAAAAGCTACACCTAAGAAGGAAGCTCCGCCTTGGAAGACTTTTGTATGCAGCGGCTGCGGTTATGAATACGACCCTGCTGTGGGTGATGAAAGTGCGGGAGTTTCTCCGGGAACATTATTTGAAGCACTTCCGGAAGACTGGATTTGTCCGGACTGCGGAGAAAGTAAGAATGAATTTATAGAGGCATAAGGAGGCTAATAAATGTATAACGTAAGAAAAGTAACAGAGGATCTATACTGGGTTGGTGCCAGCGACAGGAGACTTGAACTGTTTGAAAATGTTCATCCTATACCTCGCGGTGTTTCATACAACTCATACTTGTTAATGGACGAAAAAACGGTTTTGTTCGATACGGTTGACTGGTCTGTTGCGAGACAATTTTTGGAAAATGTGGAATATGTACTGGACGGAAGAGATCTTGACTATTTGGTAATAAATCATATGGAGCCTGACCACGGCGGAAGTATTGAAGAGATACTCATAAGATATCCCAACGTCAAGATAATCAGTACGGAAAAAGCATTTTTGATGATGAGACAGTTCCACTTTACCGTTGACGGTCATGTGGACGAAGTAAAAGAAGGAGATACGAGAAAGTTCGGTAAGCACGAAGTGACTTTCGTTATGGCTCCTATGGTACACTGGCCCGAAGCCATGGTCACATTCGACCTTACAAACGGAGTACTCTTCTCTGCGGACGCTTTTGGCTCATTCGGAGCTTTGGACGGAAGACTGTTTAACGATGAAGTGAATTTCGACAGAGACTGGATAGACGACGCAAGAAGATATTATACAAATATCGTAGGTAAGTACGGACCTCATGTTCAGGCACTATTAAAAAAAGCGGGAACCATAGATATCAAAATGATTTGTCCGCTTCACGGTCCCGTATGGAGAAACGATTTCGGATATTTATTAGATAAGTATGATAAATGGAGCAGTTATGAACCCGAAGAAAAGGGCGTTTTGATAGTATACGCTTCTATGTACGGGAATACCGAGAATGCGGCAAACGTACTGGCTTCAAAGCTCGTGGAAAGAGGAATGAGCAATATATCGATGTTTGATGTTTCAAAGACTCATATTTCATATTTGATAAGCGAAACATTTAAACTCAGTCATATAGTGCTTGCTTCGGTTACGTATAACCTTGGTATATATCCTCCAATGCACAATTATTTAATGGATATGAAAGCACTCAATGTTCAAAAACGTACGGTAGCTTTAGTGGAAAACGGTTCTTGGGCTCCTAAATCAGGAGAACTTATGAAGGAATTCTTGGATGAAATGAAGTTGATGACCGTTTTAAATGAACAGGTTTCACTTGTTTCCGAACTTAACGAGAACAGCATTGTTGAAATGGATGTTTTGGCGGATGCGATAATTGAATCTATTAATGAATAGTAGATAAGGGGCGCTTTCCCTAAAACCCCGCAAAGTTTTTTCCAAAGCAAAAAAACTTTGAGTTAAATGCTTCCGCTCAAGCCGCGGAGGCTTATAAGGCGACTGGATTTTCTGCAAAATGCTGCCCGCATTTTGTGAAACAGTCGCTACCCTATCCCTTTTGGGAGGGAATGTTATAATCAAAATTTACTAAATTTTACTTCGCTATCGAAAACAAGAATTTGTGGAATATATAAAAGTCACGATAGCTTACATCGCAGCGTTATTTAGAAATTTAAAAAGCTCCTTTATGGGAGCTTTTTATTTTTAATCATTTATCATTTTTTAATGATAAGAGTAAGTATAATTAAAAGTCAAAATTTAAATTTATTTTTAAAATCTTTATATAATATAAGAAATTTATTTATGAAAAATAGTTTGATTTTATAAACATATAAAAGATATATGATTTCGTTATTCTTTTATATTATTTAATGCCCATCCATGAAGAAATAACCATTCTCTGAACCTCGCTAGTTCCCTCATAAATCTCTGTGATTTTTGCATCTCTCATCAAACGCTCGAATGGATAATCCCTTGAATATCCGTCATAGCCGACTAGCTGGATACAGCGGCGTGTTACATTCGTTGCGGCTTCCGCGGCGTATAATTTACCCATGGCTGCAAGATGTGAAAATGCTTCATGGTCTTGTTTCGCCTGTGCGGCACGGTATACCAATAAGCGGGCTGCGTCAACTCTTGCCTGCATATCTGCAAGTTCAAATTGTGTAAACTGATATTGTGAAATTCTCTGCTCTCCCTGCATATGCTCAGTGACATATTTTTTACAGTGATCAATCGCGCTTTGAGCAATCCCCAGCGCCTGTGCCGCAACCCCGATACGCCCGCCGTCCAATGTCATAAGAGCCATTTTAAAGCCTTTTCCTAATTCTCCCAATAGATTTTCTTTTGGTATCTTACAGTCTTGGAAAACCAGTTCATATGTTGCAGAACCTCGTATACCCATCTTTTTTTCCTTTGTCCCGAAAGTAAATCCCGGTGTGCCTTTTTCAACGATAAATCCGGAAATACCTTTACTGCGTTTGCTTTTATCCGTCATAGCTGTAACAAAATATGTATCAGCATAAAAGCCGTTTGTAATAAATATTTTGGAACCGTTTAGTAACCAATGGTCTCCCATATCTACTGCCGTCGTTTGCTGATTTGAGAGGTCACTTCCTGCGGAGGGTTCTGTTACCGCAAACGCTCCGAGTTTTTCTCCTTTTAAAAGAGGTACTAAATATTTTTGTTTTTGTTCCTCTGTGCCAAACTCCGATATAGGGAAAGCACCTAAAGAATGGTGATCGGATAACATAACGGATGTAGTGGAACAATGCTTTGCCAATTCTTCAATGACTGCGATATATGTAAGATATGAGTGACCTGCACCTGCATATTCTTTGGGGTAGCAAATGCCCATCATACCGAGTTCGGCTAACCTTTTTCTGTTTTCTTCGGGAAAGCGTTCCTGCTCATCGACTTCTGCCGCTAATGGTGCTGCTTCATTTACTCCAAATTCGTGAATTAGGTCAATTACCTGTTGTTCTTCTTTTTTAAATTTAAAATCCATATTTAAATCCTCCTGCTTTTTTCTATCTTTAAAGATTGAAATGCTTGCTTTTCTTTTATTTGAAATATATAATAGCATAGGAAAATATATTTAAAAAGTTAATGTTTTTGATTTCTTAATTCGATATATTCGATATATTGTTGGAGGTATATATGAATACAAAAAGTTTAATAACGTTTAAAACCATTCTTGAAACAGGCAGCTTTCAAAAGGCGGCAGATACTTTGAATTACACACAATCTACGATCACATTTCAGATAAAGCAGTTGGAAGAAGAATTGTCTTTAAAACTATTTGAAAAAATAGGAAGGAAAATGGAGCTTACACAAGCAGGTAAGGATATACTTCCTTATATTGACACGATTTTACATAATGAGGAACAAATAAATAACTACGGGAAAAGTCTTTCTGAAATTACAGGCTCGTTAAAGCTGGCTATCCCCGATTCTATTTTAATATATAATATGCAGCCCTTTTTACAAGCATTTTTACATAAAGCACCGAATATTCGCCTTATTGTAAACTCAATACCTTCAGGAGAAATAAACAGAGCCGTTATGGAGGGTAGTGCCGATATAGGTATAAATTGTGAAAAAAGCAGTTATCCCGATACTGTCATTCATAAACGACTGGGCACATATAAAATCCTTCTTGTTGCTTCTCCTTTTATAAATAAAGATTTGCTTGATTTTACTACTCCAAATCAAAGAAAACCTCTTAGTTTGATTTGCAATGAACCGGACGGGTATTATCAAATTGAAATGAATAAATATCTTGATCAAAAGGAAATTGTGCTTAATCCTTATATGAAAGTTCAAAGTATAGAAGCAGTAAAAAGGTGCGTAATGAATAATTTGGGGATCGCGGTCGTTCCGACCTATTCTATCGAAGAAGAGTTAAAAAACGGTTCGTTGGTGCCGATCAAGACAGAGCTTGATGAAAAAATATTTAATTCCATTTATGTTTATAATAAAAATAAATGGCTTAGTCCGCAAATGGAGTTAGCACTTGATTTATTGGATAAAAAAGTCGGGATAGAGGATTTATTGAATTAATAAAATCGTTATCAGCCTAATGCGAAGGTGTTTTTATTAAGTATGATTATTAAAATTTCCTCTTAGTTTTAAAATTATATACTTAAGGGGAGAGATCTAAAAGTTACCATAGCTTACATCGCAGCGTCATTTAGAAAATAAAAAGCTCCTTTTATGGGAGCTTTTTATTTCATCTTATAGTTCTTGAATTTATTTTCGTCTGATATGGAAACAAATAAAAATATGTTTTCTATTATTTGTCTGAGGTTATTTACTGCTTCTTTATATCCTCTGATAAAACATTCTTTTTCAGCAAAATAAGCATAATCTCCGATATCCTGCTCGATTTTTCGGAAGACTTCGTCTCCCACGGTATCATTTATCTTTTTTATGATAATAAATCTTTTATTATTGATTTCTTCAAAACCGTCTCTACTTTGATTGATATCACTGTTTATGTAATTGTCATATATTTCTTCCAATATTCGATTTTTCATTTTTGTTCCTCATTGCTAAAAAAGTGATGATTTTTTAGACTTGAAATTATTTGATGTATTGCTTCTTGTTCACTGATATTATTTGATTTGCATATTTTATTTAACTTTTCTTTAGTTTGATTATCCATATCAATACCTATATATTTATATTCTTTCATAAAAAATACCTCCGTGTTTTATTGCCAAACAGAGGTACGAAGTGTATAATATTTACATACTCCGTTTGGGGTTGGTAGTCCATGTTTGCTTGGTGAGCGGGTGGGCTACCTTTTATTTTTCCTTTTCATAAACCAACTTGATCCCGAGCCTTATAATTTCAGCTTTTGTTTTATTTAGCTTTTTACAGCAAAAATCTAAATAATTTATATCCTCATCTGATAATCTTACTTCCATTCTGTTTCTCTTGGGATTATTTGTGGGTCTTCCTTTTCGTAACAATAAAATACCCTCCCTTCTTATGTACGTATATATTATAATACTATTTATGTACGTAAGTCAATGTAAAAGTAGGATAAAGTATGATATATCGCCTATGTTTATTTTTATTTATATTGTATTTTTTTATATAAAAAGGCAAAAATTTTATGTAATCGAGGTGGGGTAGCGACTGTTCCAAGAAAATCGGGTAGATTTTCTGAGGAAGTCCAGTCGCGTAAGAGCCTCCACGGCGATTGAGTGGAAGCATTTTATCCATTTTTGTTGCTTTGGACAAAAATGGTCGGGTTCTTAAGGGCGGATAGCCCTTAAATGGTTTGATAATTAGTTGCAAATAATATGAAAAAAATGTATAATAAAACAATTAATGGAAGAGTTAATAATAAAGTAAATGATTAATAAAACATGGAGGAAAAAACATGGCTTTATATGACAAAACTATATATGAGTTAAGAGAGCTTCTAGATAAAAAAGAAGTGAGTGCAAGTGAAGTTTTAAACAGCTATATCGATAGGATAGAAGCGGTGGATACTAAGCTTGACGCATTCTTGACAAAGACTTTTGACCTTGCTAAGAAAAATGCAAAGGAAAGTGAAGAAAGGATATTGAAAGGGGAAACATTAAGTGTTTTGGACGGTATACCTTATGCTCTAAAGGATAATATGTGTACCAAGGATATAAGGACTACTTGTTCATCCAAACTTCTTGATAACTTTATACCTCCTTATTCCGCTACGGTTTATAAAAAGCTTCAAAAAAGCGGAGCCGTTTTACTCGGTAAAGTGGATATGGACGAATTTGCAATGGGTTCTTCAAACGAAAACTCGGCTTATCATAT
Organism: Anaerofustis stercorihominis DSM 17244; assembly: GCF_000154825.1. Classification (NCBI taxonomy): domain Bacteria; kingdom Bacillati; phylum Bacillota; class Clostridia; order Eubacteriales; family Eubacteriaceae; genus Anaerofustis; species Anaerofustis stercorihominis. The sequence continues at coordinate 47,967 of NZ_DS560017.1, forward strand.
CGTAAAAAATCCATGGGATACTTCAAGAGTTCCGGGAGGTTCTTCGGGAGCCTGTGCCGTAAGCGTAAGTGCGGGTGAAGCCGCATTCTCTCTCGGTTCCGATACAGGCGGATCGATAAGGACTCCTGCCGCATTCTGCGGAGTGACCGGACTTAAACCTACCTACGGAAGAGTATCCAGATACGGACTTGTTGCTTTTGCTTCTTCTCTTGACCAAATCGGTCCTTTCGGAAAAGATATAAAAGACGTTGCAAGTGTACTCAATGTGATTGCGGGACATGACGAAAACGACTCTACCAGTATGAAAGTGGACGTGCCGGATTATACTTCTTTCCTTAGTGAAGATATCAAGGGAATGAAAGTCGGCGTGGATTATGCTCTTTTGGACGAAAATAAAATAGATAAAGATGTTGTTTATAATATAAGAAAAGCCATAGATAAATTCAAGGAAATGGGAGCTGAAATCGTAGATATTTCCTTTGACTGTTTCGATTATGCAATACCTGTTTACTACCTTATTTCTTCATCTGAAGCTTCTTCGAACTTATCCAGATTTGACGGTATCAGGTATGGAGTAAGAGAAGAGGGCGAAACTTTGGAAGATATAATAATCAACTCCAGGACAAAAGGTTTCGGGGAAGAAGTAAAGAGAAGGATACTTCTCGGAACTTATGCTTTATCTGCGGGATACTACGATATGTATTACAACAAAGCCTTGAAAGTAAGAAAACTTATCAAAGATTTATATAACGATATATTCAAAAAATGCGATATAGTCCTTACTCCCACAACACCCGGCGAAGCATTTAAAATCGGAGAAAAAACAACCGACCAAACTCAAATGTACTTGGCTGATATATTCACCGTTACGGCTAACTTGGTAGGTATCCCTGCTGCAAGTATACCTTGCGGAATGTCCGAAAACGGTATGCCTATAGGACTTCAGATTTCAGCAAATGTATTCGATGAAGGTAAGATAATAAAGGCTGCTTACAATTATCAAAATGTAACGGATCATCATAAACAAAAACCAAATTTATAGGAGGTAAGAAATGAAAAATTATACAATGGTTATAGGGCTTGAAATCCACTGCGAACTTGGCACCAAAAGTAAGATTTTCTGTTCTTGCCCGACGGAATTTGGCGCCGAAGAAAACGCACATGTATGTGAAAGATGTATGGGAATGCCGGGAACACTTCCGGTTTTAAATAAAAAAGTAGTTGAGTATGCGGTAAAAGCGGGGCTTTCTCTAAACTGCAAAATAGCGAACTATTCTAAGCTTGACAGAAAGAATTACTTCTATCCCGACCTTCCGAAAGCTTATCAGATATCTCAGTACGACCAGCCTTTATGTATAGGTGGATATCTTGATATAACAAAGGAAAACGGGGAAGAGAAGAGGATAAATTTAACTAGGATCCATATCGAAGAAGACGCGGGAAAGCTTATCCACGAAGATTATCAGACTCTTTTAGATAACAACCGCTGCGGAGTTCCTTTGATAGAAATAGTTACGGAACCCGAAATCAGAAGTGCGGAAGAAGCATTACTATTTGCCGAAACGGTAAGAAACAATCTTTTGACGGTGGGTGTATCGGACTGTAAAATGCAGGAAGGTTCACTTCGTTTCGACGTAAACTTATCCGTAATGCCCGAAGGTTCTTCTGAATTCGGAACGAGAACGGAAATGAAGAACTTAAACTCTTTCAGATCTTTAAAGAGAGCTATCGAATATGAATATAAAAGACAGGTAAAGGCTGTTGAAAAGGGCGAAAGAATAGTTCAGGAAACCAGAAAATGGGATGACGAAAAGGGCAAGTCCTTCTCTATGAGAAGTAAAGAAGACGCTCATGACTATCGTTATTTCCCTGACCCCGACCTTGTACCTATAATCCTTACGGATGAGGAAATTCAGAAGTATAAAGAAGAAATGCCCGAACTTCCTGACGCTAAAAAGAAGAGATTTATCGACGAATATAAGCTTAGCGAATATGACGCAGGTTTCCTTGCTTCATCTATAGAAGTAGGAAACTTCTTTGAAGAAGCTATAAAGGATACAAAGAATATAAAATCAGTTGCAAACTTCCTAATGGGGGATATTTCAGCTTATCTGAACAGCAATGAACTCGAGTTCTCCGACATCAAGTTTACTCCAAGTAACCTTGCAAAGCTCGTTAACTTGGTAGATAAAGGAGATATCAACTTATCTACGGCTAAAAAAGTCTTAAGCGAAATGTTTGAAAGCGGAAAAGACGCCGAAGAAATAGTCGAAGAAAAAGGACTTAAACAAATGAACGACACCGGAGAAATCAAGGCTATCGTAGAAAAGATATTAAATGATAATCCTCAGGTCGTTGAAGATTTAAAAGGCGGAAAGAAAAAAGCTGGCGGATTTGTTGTCGGTCAGGTAATGAGACAGACAAAAGGAAAAGCCAATCCGGGAATAGTTAATCAATTAATCAACGAAATACTCGGATTATAAAAGAGACGCGTCTAACAGACGCAGTCTCTTTTTTGTGAGAAAATATAAAAAATATATGAAAGGATTATCGTTAATGTAAGTTCATAATTTTTTAATAGATAAACATTTTAACTTTTTAAAGTTATACGTTTGCTATTTATTATAAAGAGTTAATATGAAAATTAATTTGAACATTAGATATTTAATAAATATTGAGTAAATTTGTTAATATATAGTTCACTTTTATATGTGGTAGAGCATTGCTTTATAAAAATAATTATTATGTGAATTTTGTGTATCTAATATTGGTATTTCGTGTTTGAAAAATAGTTATGAAAGAGGTATAAGAGTAATATAAATAAATAGAATTTTTTAGATGGGTTTGGGTAGCGGTCGTTTCAAAAATCTCGGGTAGAGATTTTTAGAAAATCCGACTGCGTAAAAGCCAACACGGCGATTGAGTGGAAGCATTTTGTCCAGTATTTTTTGCTTCGGAAAAATACTGGCAGGGTTCTTAAGGGGCAGAGCCCCTTATTAATCTTTTAGCATTTGTCCAACCGCACCGTTAGGGTGAATGAGTTTAAAGTCTTTATCCGTTATATTATTTTTCTTCATTACAGCACCGCCTATTATATCGAGGATAATGCTCGAGCATGTTGTGGAAGATGTGGCTACCATATCTTTGTCGTCCAGTTCTTTTAAGGAATTGAAAGTAATAGCTATATGGGAATTTTCGGCTATGTAAGAATTATCGTTTTCCGTAAGACCGATTATATATGCTCCCAGCTTCTTTGCTATGGGGATAGACTGTACGAGTTCTTCGGTGTTTCCGCTTTTAGATATAGGGATAAATATATCCCCTTCTCTAATCATTCCATATTCTCCGTGAAGGGCATTCATAACATTGATCGCTACAGACGGGATATATAAGAAATTATATATGTTTGCCGCCCTGAATGCCGCAGTGCTCGATGAACCGCAGCCTGCAAAAATCACATTCCCTTTGCAGTTTGCTATTTTTTCAACCGCTTTATCGATTTTATCAAAATCAAGCACCTTGCTGAGGTTATTTACCGCGTTTACTTCTCTATTAAGCATTTCTTTTAATACTTCTTTGTTATTCATGTTTTTCACCATCCTTTATTGATTTAATCGTTTATTTATATTTCTATATTACCATTTTTTATTGTTTATTTAAATATTTTTTTTACTGCATTGAAAAATTTATAAAAACTTATGTGATTAATCCTTTACGGTTTCATATTAAATAACTGATATAAAAGTAAGGGTTTCTTTATTGTTTATATGTTTCAATTTAAAAATATGATTTTGATTTAGTTATTACTGTGTTTGATTTCCGAAGTTATTATATTGGTTTCAAAATGAAATAAAAATCTAAAAAATATATTATTTATGATATAATTAAAAAACTTATGATAAATTTATATCACGGATTTAAAATATATATTATACAAAGGTACAAAGTATGAAACCCAAAAAAATTATTTTATCGTTAATCCTTATTTCCATTATGTTTATAACTTTATGTACACCTAATATAACAATGGCTAAAACTCAAATGAATGGTAAAAAAGATATTGATGTAAAAATAGAAAATCTAAATCCATTGGGTATTACGAAATATTCATTTGTTATTTTAACCGTTTGGGATAAAGAAAGCGGGAATTTAATTCCGAATTTAGGTAAATTTAAAATAAAAGGCTACGACAGCAGGGGAGGCTCTTCCTTTGCTTCATTAACAACGAATAATTATGGGGAATGTTATTGGATGCCTACACCTAATATGGGTGATGGTGTTATAACATATCTTGAAATCGATTTTGACGGAAATGATGAATATAATTCATTTAAATTAGATAAGACAGAATGGTACACATTTAAAGATCAAAGTTATGAAACAAAAAATGTAAAGGTAGATGCAGAAATACAAGATTATAATGATACCGTTTTATTTTCTTTTAAAGACGATGATAATAATCCTATAGAAAAATATATCACTTTTTGTGGTTATACTGGAGGAGGTTCCGATTACAAAGTCGATGAAAATGGTATCGTAAAAATAAAGGACGAAAATTTATTTAATAATCGTTTGAAATTATCGTTATATAGTCAGGTCATAAATGATAAATATTATGTTGCAAGTGGAAGTCGTTATTACTATATCATAAAGCTGAAAATCGAAAATTCAGATGTGAAAAAAGGAGAAGGATTTAAAGGTCAGATAAAAGATGCCGACAATAATTTGGCGGTAAAAAATAAATGTATTGCATTAAAATTATCCGACGGAACCGTAAAGGACGTAAATGAAGACGGCAGTTTTACTCTCAATGCTAAAGAAACTTTAAACTGCGACAGTTTTACTTTATTTATAAAGGATACGAAATTGGAAATTCCCCTTTACCCCGATTATCCGCAGATGGGTGTGGAGGAATTAACCATACTTGGTAATAACAGCACTTTTGAAATAAAAAAAGAAGGAACCAAACCATCTGATGATGAAAAAGAAGATAATTCCCATAAAACCAAACCTGTAAAGGATAATACTTCAGATAAAGAAAATAAACCGCATATTAAAAAGACAAGTACCGATGTGAAATCTCCCAATACATATGACAATACAAATTTAACGCTGATAAGCTTGGTTTTCTTGATATCTGTTTTGGGTGTGTTATTCTCTGTGAGAAAAATAGTTAAAATAAAATAAAATTTAAAACTTAGATCAATATTAGAATAAATTTTAAAGACTTCGTTAAATGCCTGCGAAGTCTTTTTTGATATTTTAATCATTTTATATTCGGTAAAGCATATTATTTATTGAAATTGAAAAATAATAAGCTGTTATTAAAAATTTATTGCCTATCGGTTCAGTAAATTTTATTTAAATGTTTTCATTGACAAATCGTTGATTATACATTAAAATACTTGATTGGAGAGATTATATAAATTCATGATTGGATGAATGTTTCTACCAACTGCCGTAACAGTTGACTATAATGCTCAATGGGAGTAGTCTACATGTTTACAAGGCAGTTATTTTTTTGCCAAGAACACGGAGGTAATATGATGAAAACAGATGTAGTTATAATAGGAGCAGGACCTGCGGGGATTTTTACGGCCCTTGAAATGATAAGAAAGGGAAGTAAAAAGAAGATCGTAATGGTTGAAAAAGGCAAGGCTATAGAACAGCGAAAATGCCCTAAGACCGAACTTAAAAAATGCGTGGGATGCAAACCATACTGTCATATCACAACGGGATTTTCGGGTGCGGGAGCGTTTAGTGACGGGAAGTTATCACTTAGCTATGAAGTAGGGGGAGATCTACCTTCGCTGATTGGTGAAGATTTGGCTCAGGAAATGATCGATTATGCGGATAAGATATATCTTGAATTCGGAGCCGATGAACATATAGAAGGTATTAATAAAGGCGAAGAAGTAAAAGACATCAGAAAAAGGGCAATACAGGCGGGACTCAAGCTTGTTGATTGTCCGATAAGACATCTTGGTACGGAAAAAGCACAGGAAATATATCTTGCAATAGAGAAGTACCTTCAAAACAACGGAGTTGAAATAATATTCGGATATGAATGTACCAACCTTATTCTTGAGGGCGAAGACTGCAAGGGAGTATATATCAAAAAAGGTGAAAAAGAAGACGAGATATATGCAGATGATATAATCGTTGCAACGGGAAGAAGAGGTGCGGACTGGCTTGAAAACTTATGTGCTGAGCATGGTATCGCTCATGAACCGGGTACAGTGGATATCGGAGTCAGAGTAGAGGTAAGGAATGAAATCATGGAAAGCGTGAACAATGCTTTATATGAATCCAAACTTATCGGATATCCAAAACCTTTTAAAAACAAAGTCCGTACGTTCTGTCAAAATCCGGGAGGGTTTGTAAGTCAGGAAAATTACGACAATGACCTTGCCGTTGTAAACGGACATTCTTATAAAGATTTGAAATCGGGAAACACTAATCTTGCCATACTTTGTTCCCTTAATTTTACGGAGCCTTTCAATCAGCCTATAGCTTACGCTCAAAAGGTGGGAGAGCTTACGAACATGCTGGGAGACGGCAGGATATTGGTACAAAGGTACGGAGATATATTGGACGGAAAGAGGACATGGCAGAAGGAGCTTGTTAGGTCGAATGTGAAACCTACTCTTCCCGACGCTGTAGCGGGGGATATAACTTCCGCAATGCCTTATAGGGCGATGATGAATATAATCAATTTCATTCAAGCCGTAGACCATGTGGTTCCGGGCTTTGCTTCAATGGAAACACTTTTATATTCTCCCGAGCTTAAATTTTATTCCAACAGAGTTAAAATGGATAATAAATTCAACACCAATATAAAAGGACTTCACTGTCTGGGGGATTCCAGCGGATGGACCAGAGGGCTTATGATGGCTTCCGTTATGGGAGTGTTGATGGGCAGAGAATTGGTTTAGGTTTCGCCCTAAAGGGCGACCATCTTTTTTCCGAAGCCAAAAAAGATGAAAAAAAGTCTTCCGCTGCACGGTGCTAAGAGCTTCGCTAAAAGGGATATTAAACTTACTGAAGTCATTCACCCGCAAATTACCTAAAAGATTTATTACCTTAGATATAATATAAAACTTTTCAAGGTAATGTGCGGGATATAGGTTATTTCACAAAATGCTGGCAGTATTCAAAAGAAACCCGCAATTTTGCAAAACGACCGCTGTCCCAGCCCATAATTCAAATTAAACTTATTTATTAGTAAATAACAACTTTAAAAGTTCAAAAATGATATAGCAAATTTTTGTCACTTTTAAACTAGTTAGAATTATTGACAAGAAATAGATTAAAGAATATAATATAAACAAAGAAGGAGCCATAGAGATGAAGGTGGCTTCCTCAAAGTTGTTAGTTTTTGAAACAACTACCCTGAGTTAGCGTTTTGGGTAGTTGTTTTTATTTTCTTAAAAATATTTTTAAATAAAGAAACTCAAAACAGCGGTTGCTATTTCGAATAGTAGTATGAGTACTTTTATTATCAGTACATAATCTATCTTCATAGCACCACCCCCTTTATGTAGTAAAGAGGAAACCACCCGCACCTTATTCTACGGCTCGGTATTATTATATACTACTTCGAATATTTGTTCAATATTTATGGTGAAAGTGGTCACTTTCTGTTCACAATAGTATATAAGGGGCGCTGCCCCTTACACCCCGCTAAATCTTTGCTCGCCCAAAGATTTAGAATAAATGGCTCCACTCAATCGCCGTGGTGGCTTTTAACTCAACCGGATTTCCTAAAATTTTCTACCCGAAAATTTTGGAACAGTCGCTACCCCTCCACGGTTAATATTAAAAGTTATATATTGTATTAAAAATTAAGAGCTTTTTTAGTTAATAATGATATTAAAGATAAAAGTAAATTACCCGCATTAAAAAATAATAATGAAACTTTAGAATGCAATTTATTTGACAAAATATATAATATATATTAAACTAAAGATACTTTTTGGAGTACATAAAGTGTATGGTATTTTAATGAATAATTAGGAGTTTATAAATGAGTAAAAAGATTGGTAGACCAAAGCTTGAAAATCCTAAAGATGTAGAGGTTAAAGTTAGAATAACAACTGATATGAATAATAAGCTTCTTGATTATAGTAAGAAAAATCATATTACACGTGCTGAAGCTATAAGAAATGCAATTGATGAATTATTAAATAAATAATTAATATTTGGATATGGAGATGAATAATGAGTAAAAAGATGGGTAGACCCAAAGTAGATAATCCCAAAAATGTAGGGCTTAGAGTAAGGGTTACAGAGGAAATGAATAAGCAAATTATTGAATATAGCAAAGAAAATAATATAACATGCGGTGAAGTTGTAAGAATAGCCGTTACTGAATTTTTTAAATAAATAAAATAAAAACTTCTATATAGTTTGATTTATTTGACAAAGTTTATTATATATATTAAACTAAGTGTAATTTATGGAAACCACATTATAAATATTAATTAAGGAAACATTATGGGTAAAAAAATGGGAAGACCTAAAAGTAATAATCCTCTGGATATTGATATAAAAGTAAGAATAAATCAGAGTACAAACGATAAAATTTTAAGAATATGTGAAAAAAAACAAATTACAAGAGCAGAGTTTATTAGAAATGCTATTAAGGAATATTTAAATATTAATTAACACTCATTTTGAGTGTTTTTTTATTTTTCTCTTGACTTGTTGAGTTCCAACTACTATAATTAATTTATGGAACTCAAATATTAAATCAGGAGGAAAAATCATGAATAAGAAAGAAAGTGACAATGTAATAAGGTTCAGGCTGGATTTGAAAACATATTTGTCGGTATTGAAATACTGTAAGAAAAAGAAAATATGTTTTAAAGATTTTGTAAGTTTTGCCATAGATGAATTCACCGGGGATAAAAAAACGGGGAAGGCGGTGCAGTGATATGAAAGATAGTATCTTAAACGAAATATACTACGGTGATTTTGAGCCCATAGAACAGTTTGCTTATTCTTTGGATGAATATAAGAAAATGTATTATGAAGTATGCGAAAAGGAAAATGATATCAGATACAGACTTCCAAAGGAACTTGAAAAGGATTATGTGAATTTAATGAATAAGATATTTTTATTGGAACCCCTTGCAGTTAAAGACGCATTTATTATGGGATTTAAGGCGGGGGCTAGGATCATGGTCGAGGTTTTTGAAGAGTAAATAATAGGGGTGCTGTCTCTTACACCCAGCTAAATCGCCCAAAGATTTAGAATAAAAGGCTCCACTAAATCGATGTGGTGGCTTTTATGGCGGTCGGATTTGACTATTCACTGTTCGTCAGAACAGATAAATTTAACAAAAGTTAAATTTATGCAAGCTTACACTTGATGAATAACACGAGCAAATTGCCGAAGGAATATTTGCGAGTTATTTTTTTATCTCTCCCCGAGATTTTTAAAACGACCGCTGCCCAAACTTCATTATCGAGACGAGTTTTCCCTTTAAATCTTTTTTGATATAAGCTTGGAAGGGATATTAAATTTACTTAAGTCATTCAATCGCAGGTTATCTAAAAGAGTCATATATTTCTCATATGAAATAGTAACTTTAAATTATAAGGATAGAAAATAAGATAAGTTCAAAGAAGGATATTAAACTTATAACAGTACATCACACGCAAATCACTTAAAAGAATTATTTATCTAATGACCAAGCATAACTTATAACGATAAGTAAGGAGTATTTAAAAGAGATGTTAACTTATAAGAAAATTATATCATTTAATGATGAAATCACTCCTAATATTTTCACAATGGAAAATAATGTAATAAACATAATGATTTTTAAATAGATAATAAAATATCTATTTAATGAGCAAAAGTATCAAAAAACCACGAATAAACGTGTATACAGTAACGTGCAAATGTTTTCATTTAAGTTTGCCTTGAAAAGATAGTAATTATGTTTATAATAAATATTAGGAAATACATAATGATGTATTTAAAATATGTTTTTATATAAGGAGATAAGATAAAATGGAAGCAGTTGTATTCAGAGGTCCCGAAGATTTCGGGCTTGAAGAAGTAGAAACACCTAAGTGCCCTAAGGGAGGAGTTCTTATAAAAGTAGATGCCGTAGGACTTTGCGGTTCTGACGTAAGGACATTCTCATCAGGTCACTTTGCAGTTACACCACCATATATATTAGGTCATGAAGCCGCAGGCGAAATAGTTGAAAGTAATAATGAAAAATATCCTAAGGGCGAAAAAATCGTTATAAATCCGCTTGTTGGACTTTGCGGAGAATGTTATTACTGTACACATGATTTAAAGAACCACTGTGAAAACAAGATAACTTTAGGAACAAACTTACCGGGAGGTTATGCTCAGTACACAGCACTTCCCGAAGACTGCTGTACGGACGATACTATAGTAAAAGTTCCCGATGATTTCGATCTTGATTTGATCCCGTTGGCTGAAACGACATCAAGCGTTTATTCAGTTCAGGAATTCGCGAGAGTCAAAGAAGGCGACGATGTAGTTATAATGGGTGCAGGTCCTTTAGGTAATTTACATAGTGCCATTGCAAAAGCAAGAGGAGCAAGAAAAGTCATTATTTCAGAACCAAGCGAATCAAGACTTGAAATGGCTCATAGATTTGAATCTACAGATGTATTCAATAATCCTAAAGAAGAACCTCTTGAAAAATGTGTTGAGAGAGAAACTAACGGTTACGGAGCAGACGTTGTAATAGTTGCATGTCCGGTAGGTGCCGCTCAGGAACAGGCTACACATCTTGTTAAACCAAGAGGAACTGTAGTACTATTCGGTGGTCTTCCAAAGGATAACTGTCATGTATCCTTTGACTCTAACTTGATTCATTATAAAGAATTGAACGTAGTTGGCGGATTTGCTTATGCACCTGATGTATTTGCCAAAGCTGTCGAATTGATCGTTGAAAAGAAAATCGATGCAACAAAATTCGTTACACACATCATGCCTTTAAAAGATATAAAAGAAGGTATCAAGGCTATCAAGACAGGGGAAGCTATCAAAGTCGTACTTAAGCCTTGGGAATAAAATAAAAGGTACTTTGTCCCTAAATCTTTGCTCATCCAAAGATTTGGAATAAGGGGTGTCAATAAGCCGATTCGGCTAAAGTAGAAGACTTTTTTCATCTTTTTGGTTTCGTAAAAAAGATAGGCGTCTTTTAGGGCGAAATTATAATTTATTTAATAAGGGTAGTCGGTAATAAAATATTACCGAGATTAAAGAAAAGAAGAACAGCCTTGCTAAGGGGGCTGTTTTTCTTTTCTTTGGAGTATAAATGTAGATATAGATAGATAAAAATAACATGGAAGTTATTAAATATAACAATTTCTGTATTATTTTATTTTACTTTCTATCGCATGAAGTAGTATAATATTATATATAAATTGATTAGGGGAAATAAAAATGAAAAAAAGATTTGTTGCGAGTTTTATGTCAGTGTTTATTTTATTTAGCATAATAACTCCTTTTTCTGTATTTGCGTCTGAAAAGACTAATAATACACAACTTAAAAAATCTGTACAGTCAAAAGATGAATTGAAAAGAAATGGCAATTCTGTAAAAAAAGTGATGGCTTCAGTAATGTATGGAGATTTTGAGTATGATAAGGATAGTAGTTGTATAGTTAAATATAATGGAAATGATACAAATGTTACAATTCCAAGTATGATTGAAGGGCAAAGTATAACAAAAATAGGCATGGATGCCTTTAGTAACAATAAGAAAATCAGAAAAGTAAAACTTCCAGATACTATTAAAAATATTGAGCCTTATGCCTTTAAAAATTGTACTATGTTATCGGATATTAATTTTCCAAGTGGATTGTTAATGATAGATTGTGGTGCTTTCGATTCTTGTTCTTCTCTTACTTCCATTACTCTTCCGGATACAATTGAGAATATAAATTATGCATTTTTAAATTGTTATAGTCTTGTTAGTGTAAAATTACCGGTTAAGGTTTCTAATAAATTTAATATGGACAGTGCGTTTTATGGCTGCAGCAGCTTAAAAAGCGTAAATATACCCGAAGGTACTACCTCGTTATATAGTACTTTTTCAGATTGTAAAAGATTAAAAAATTTAAAAATACCTAGTACGGTTACAGATTTAAGCCAAGCTTTTAGTGGGTGTGAATCATTAACAAGTATGACAATACCATCTTCTGTAACAGATACAAAAATAGCCTTTAACGGTTGTAAAAAACTATCTAATGTATATATTGAAAAAGGAGTACAGTTTATTGATGAAAACTGCTTTAATGGTACATATGCATTAAAAAATATCAATATTCCCGACAGTGTGATATTAATAGGTAAAAATGCATTTTCTTATTCCGGATTGACATCGGTAAATATCCCTAATTCTGTGGAACGTATCGGATATCAAGCTTTTGCTGATTGCTATTATTTAAATTCAGTAACTATTCCTTCGTCAGTTGAATATATTGATGAAGAAGCATTTTTATCTTGCAGCAAGTTGACCGGAGTTAATATAAAAAATCAAGTAGTAAGTGATACTTCAAATACGAAATCAGTAAAATCAACGAAAGTAAAAGGACTTCCTATGATTTCAAAAAAGATGTTCGGTGCTTGCGGTAACTTAAAGAATATAAAAATTCCTTCTTCTGTAAAAAGCATAAATGCAAGTGCGTTTAGCAGCTGCAGGAATTTGCAGTCTATAGAAATACCTGCGAGCGTTACATCAATAAGTTCAAATGCTTTTTATAAATGCCCTAATGTTGTTATTTGTGGTAAAAAAGGGTCTTATGCTCAAACCTTTGCTAAAAATAATAAAATACCTTTTGTTACAGTGAAGATTACAAAAGTAAAAACGAATAAAACATCATTAAAGCTTGGCATAGGCAGTACTTATATGTTGAAGACAAGCGTATCGCCTTCGAATGCAAGTTATAAATCTGTATCGTATGATTCTTCCGTTATATACGTGGCTAGTGTATCTTCGAAAGGAACAATAAAAGCTAAAGATATAGGCAAAGCCTATATTTATGCGAGGGCAAAAGACGGAAGCGGTAAGTATGCTAGGGTTACAGTAACTGTCGTACCGAAGAAAGTTTCAAAATTAAAGCTAAAGAGCAGAAAGAAAAAAGCGACGATAAACATATCCAAGACATTCGGAGCGAGAAAGTTTGAAATATATCGTTCTACCAAGAAAAACAAAGGATTTAAGAAGATAAAGACTACATCGTCCAGAAAATATGTAAATAAGAAGCTTAAATCAAAAAAGACCTATTACTATAAAGTAAGAGCCGTTAACGGAAAATATAAAGGAAGTTTTTCTAAGGTTTATAAAGTAAAAGTTAAATAATAAAAAAGGACCGCTAAAACGGTCCTTTTTATTTTATGTTATAAATTATTATAAAGGATTTATAATATATCCTAAAAATTTTGTCGAATTTTGTATACTTTTATATTATTTTATATTATAATATATTTGTAACTGAGTTTATACTCAGTCAATAATATGTATTTTAATTTCATTTGTTTGGAATAGGGATTAAAATACAGTGATTTACGGAAAAGAATTAATTTATTTAAAACAAGATAAAATTTGAATATGGTGAAAAAATGCAGCTGAATATAACTACAGATTATGCAATAAGATCTCTTATATATATTGCCGAAAAGGACAGGGAAGTCAGCAGGCGGGATATATGCTCGGCTACCAAGATACCTGAAAATTATTTGTATAAGTTGATGGCAAAGTTTAGAGAATGCGGATATGTAGAGGCAGTAAGAGGAATTGACGGAGGATATAAATTAATAGTTGATCCGAAAGATATATCTGTATTTGATATCGTAACTTTGGTTGAAGGTTCTATAAATATAAACCGATGTGCCTTGGACGGCAGAGAATGTTCAAAGGACGGACACGGGAATTGCAAAGTCCATGCTTTTTATGTGGGGCTTCAGGGGAGTATAGAGAAAATTCTTAGAAAAACCACGCTTAAAAGTCTGATGAGATAAATCATTAAAATGCCCATGATATCTTTTTGATATTATAAGCTAAATTTCCTTTCAATATTAATATCTAACCCATACGTATAAATATAAAAAAGGAAATTTAGCAAATAGATAATAATACTTATGTATTAATATAAACTTTTCAACTCTAAAATTTATTTTAAAGGAGGGGATATTAAAAGAAACCAAAAACAATAACCTTAAAACTAAAATTCATTTAAATCAACTAATCACAACAAAAAACGACTGCATACAAAGCGGTCGTTTTTTTTATAGTTAAAAGAAAATCGGATCTACATGGACCATGCAGTGCTTTACTCCTTCAAATTCCGTTTCTATTGCCTCATGAACGTTCATTGCGATATGATGCCCTTCGGCAACGGAAATCTCTCCGTTTACGTATATTATTATATCTACATATTTTTTGCTTGCGAATAGTCTTGTTTTTATGTCTTTGATGGAATACACTCCGTCGATATTTAAAATTACTTCTTTCATCTCTTTTATTGTTTGTTCGTCGCACGATTTATCCACAACTTTATCTACACTGTCTTTTCCTATATCGAATGCGGCTTTAAATATAAGTATACATATGACTATACAAGCTATAGGGTCAAGGATAGGATATCCGAGCCTTGCTCCGAGTATACCTATGAAACTTCCTATTGAAGAAAGTGCATCCGACCTATGGTGCCATGCGTCTGCCATTAGAGCTGTTGAACCTGTCTTTTTTCCCGCATTCATGGTTACTCTGAACATTACTTCCTTTGTTACCACGGATAATATGGCTATATATAAAGCTATGCTTTCCGGGGTTGATATCTGAGTATGATTTACTATCTTCAATATCCCGTCGTAGCCTATACCCGCACCTATTACAGCAAGGAAAGCGGATAAATACATCCCTACGACACATTCAAGCCTTTCATGTCCGTAGCGGTGTTCTTTGTCGGATTTTTTGCTTGAAACATTTATCCCTACCATTACAGCAACGGTGCTGAACACATCCGATAAAGAATGAACGCCGTCGGATATAAGAGCCGAAGACATTGCAAAAAGACCTACCGCTACTTTTACTATAGATAATAGGATATTGACTATCATGCTCCACCATGAAACTTTCATTGCGATTTGTTTGTTTTCCAAAGTCTTATCCATTTTTAACTCCTTATGTTTATAAAAAAATATATCCATGAAACCCACAGATATATCCTGCTGCTATTAGCCCGACCTAAGTCTGTTTAATACGATATTTCGCTAAATTTATTAGACGTATATTACTACATATTTTATTATATGTCAATAAGCTTTGATGTGTTCTTTATTAAAGGCGGAAAATTTACTTAAATCATACAAATCTTGGTTACCCCAAATATCATGTATGATAAATCAAGAAACGGTGTTTATTATTAATATTTAATTTTGAACATATCTTAGATTTATAAAAAACGTATATGATAACAGTGAAAGGGGACAATACAAATCTTTGGAGCGTTTATTGCATTCATTTTAGATAAAATATAAGTGAAGTTAGTATAAGGTAAATATGAAAAATCAAAATATTAATTTAAAATAAGATAAAAAATGCAGAACCGATTTAAATATTACTTTAAAATGTGCAAGGAGTTTTGCTCCTTGCACATTTTTTATTGTAACAATATATTTAGTTATATAAAATTATGTCAAAAAGAATTTTGCAAGTGCGAACGGTATCCATGAATACCACTGAAAAGCCGCACCAAGGCAAGTAAGCTGTGCCGCACCTTCGGGAACCGTTAGGTTGGCATTGCTCGCAAGTCCCGTCATATACGGTGCCGCATAAGATGCAACGTAAAGTACTATTATCATGGTTATGGTCGCCATTATAAGTGCTCTGAACAAGTTGCCTTTGCAAGGCACAACGGAAAATATAACTGCAAAAGTAAGAACAGATAAGTCAGCCAAAGGCAGTGTGGTATTTCCGGGAAGTATAAATGCTAAGAGTAAAGTTATAGGTATCATGAGTAACCCTGTTGCTATTACGAATGGGTGTCCCGTTGCAACTGCCGCATCAAGTCCTATGTATATTTCTTTACCCGGAAATCTCTTATTTAGAAATTCCTGCGTAGCTTCGGAAATGACCATCAAACCTTCCATCAATAATGAAATCATCCTAGGTATCAGTAAGAGTACCGCCGCTACGTTCATTCCGACGATAAAAATCTGCTGGATAGCGTTTATAACGTTTACATCAGGTGCGGAAAACTGAGCTGCCGCAGATAATAAACCGCCTATGATAAGTCCCAGCATCATAGGTTCTCCAAGCAAACCTAATTTTTCCACTATTCCGTCCGTGGTCCACTCAATGTCTTTTACTCCCGGTATCCTGTCAAGGAGCCAGTTAAGTGGGTATGTGATTATCGCCCAGTTTACAGCCTGCATATGAGGAAGGGATATCCCTTCAAGCCCCAATACTTCTTCGCAGTCTTTCTGCGTCCAGTCTGCCAGTTTGAAACATATAGCCATATTTATTATAGATGATAAAACGGCTACGAATACATTCCCCGTTACAAGTACTATACAAGAAGCTATAAAAAGTGCATGCCAGTAATTCCAAATGTCGATATCCATCGTCTTTGTCAAACCAAACAGTAACATCACTACGTTGGTAAGAAGGATCGCCATAAATACCAAAGGCACTATTTCCGTACTCCATGCAAGTGCGGATGCTGTCGCCCAGCCTGTGTCAATGGCAGTCAGTTTAAAACCGAGATTTTTTACCAAGTCGTTTGCTACGGGAGTAATGGTGCTTGACATAAGACCGATGACAAGATTAAGACCGATAAAACCAATTCCGAATGTGACTCCGGCTCTTACGACATCTCCAAACTTCGCTCCCATTATCAGGCCTATTATAATCAATATGATAGGCATCATTACAGCAGCACCCATATCGATTATAAAGTTAAAAATACTCATTATAAAATCCATTTTATTTCCTCCTTTCAAATTAATGAATTTTGAATATTAATTATGCTTAATATTTATGTTCTTATTTATATATGGAGTCGTAATCCCTGGTGAAGTTTTTAATCCCTATTTCGGTCAAAGGGTGTTCAAATAATTGATTGAATACTTTATATGTAAGAGCAAGAGAATCAGCTCCGTTTAAGACTGCATTGATAGCTTCGCTGCAGTTTTTTATACTTGCGGCTATGACTTTGGAATTTATATCATAAAAATCATATATTTCTCTTACTTGTTTGAATAGTGTAAGACCGTCGTGTCCTATATCGTTCACTCTTCCTATAAAAGGACTTATGAACGGTGAATTTGCAAGACCTGCGGCAAGTGCCTGTGCGGGGTTGAATATAAGTGTCGCATTCGTCTTTACCCCCATTGGAACGAGTTTATTTATAGCTTTTATCCCTTCGATGTTTGCGGGTATTTTTATTACAATATTTTCGGACATGGAAGAAAGCTCCTGTGCTTCGTTTATTATATCCTCCGCCTTTGTTGAAATAGCTTCAACGGCAACGGGTCCGTCGAATATACTTCTTATATCCTTCAGTACATCTTCGTAAGTCCTGCCTGCTTTTGCCATTTTATTAGGATTTGTTGCAATCCCCGTTACTATACCTGTTTTCAAAGCTTCTTCAATTTCCTTGATGTTTGCGGTATCCAAAAAAATCCTATATTCCATTTTTACATTCCTCCAAGTTAAATATAACATTTAAATGTTAATTTGGTATCGTTGATACTATCTTTAATGTCAGTATATATCTGCATTATATCATTGTCAACTTACATTTAAATGTTATATTTATTGACAAAACTAACATATGGATGTAAACTTGTATCAGGAGGTGTTATCATGGCATCCAAAAGAACGATGATAATCTATAACTATATCAAGAAAAAGGGAGAAGTGAGTATTAAGGAGCTCTGTGAGCTGTTTCCCGATTATACTCAAATGACCATAAGAAGAGACCTTAATTCTTTGCAGGAAAACGGTTATATCATAAGAACGAGAGGAGGCGCAGTACTAAACGACAATATGCTGAGAGAAGATTTGACTCATCAGCATAGAAAAGTAGTAAATAAATTTGAGAAAAGTAAAATAGCGGTTAAAGCTTTGGAATACATAGATAAAGGAAGCTGTCTTTATATGGATTCCGGTACTACGGTCTTGGAGCTTGCAAAAATAATACCCGATGAGTACTGTTTTGTTACTACCAATGATCCTATAATCGCTCTTGATTTACAGCTGAAAAACAACATAGATATAAACCTTACGGGAGGGAGCCTCAATAAACGAGCGGTATCTTTAGCAGGACCTACCGCTTTATACAGCATTGATAAAGTAAATATCGATACTGCCTTTTTAAGTGCTTCAGGATTTAGCATGGACGGAGGATTTTCCAGTCTTATTTACAATGAATGTGAGCTTAAAAGAAAAGTCATGGAAAATGCAAATAAAGTTATAATGATGATAGACTGCAAAAAATTCGATATCATAAGCCCTTATCCTTTTGCTTCTTTCAAAGATATAGATATCTTAATCACCAATGACAGACCAGGGGACGAGATAATTTATTTGGCAGAGGAAAATGAGTGTATGGTCGTTTATTAAAAAAGGGCAGGGGCGCTGCCCCTTTTAGTCCTTAATTCCATGAGGCGCTTCTATTCGCCGCTATTTTTTGCTTGTCCGACTCGCAAATATTCTTAAAGCAAATATGCTGCACAGCATAACTTCGAAATCATGTTATTGAATGTGTTTCATACATATAAAATTTCCTAAGGTGATTTTTAATAAGCCTTCTTCGAAGTCTTTTAATAGTTACAGAATGAACAAAACGACCCCGCTCGCCGCGGTGGCTAAAGCCTTCGTTGAAGAAATTTTTAACTTGCTGATGTCATTAACCCGTTATTTGCCTACAAGAATAATATTATTAAATAAAAAAACACCCTATAGGAGTGTTTTATTTATCTTCTTCCAATATACCCTTCATCATTTTAGCTCCAAGTTTGAAACCCACAATGAAATAATGAGCACAATCAGCTAAATTATAATCCAGCCACTTTTTACTCAGTTCTTCAAATTCTTCTGACTTTTCTTTTGATAAACTTTTGCTAAAACTATTTTCTTTTTTAAATAGATTGTTCCCTTTTTCCAAGACCTCATCACTAAGTTCACTTTCTATTTGCATCGGTTCTATATTTCCATAAAACAAATCTTCCAATATTTTTCTTTCCATTTTTCGCTCCTATTTTATAAAAAATCTAAAATCCATTTTATTTAGCTTATATATATTCTTTCTCCGTCTTTCTCAACTCGACCCTCTTTAAATAATTAAGATTATCTATCAATATTTTTCGTTCTTCTTTTGTACAGTCTTTAAACAGTAAATCGATTTCTCTTATCGTTAGGTACATGGATCTTTTTCTCAAATTTAAGTCTAAAAGGTCATCAAGGCTTATATTTAAAATATTTGCTAAATTAACTATAGTTTGAAGTGATGTCTTTTCGTTCCCGTTTTCTATATGACTAAGATGACTTACCGACAGGTTTACATACTCCGCTAATTTTTCCTGTGTAAGACCTTGTTTCTTCCTTTGCTCTTTTAACCTTTTTCCTAGTTTTCTATAGTCTATTTTCATCTTAAATCCGTTTTTGTTTTTTATTTTAAATAATATTTATTTCTTTTTTAATAAGGCAATTCAGATTGTGATTTTACGATTTATATCTGTTTACATACTGTAATTGCTCATTATCAGCATGTTTCATTTATTCATTTTTACAGATTGTATCGTCAATATTATTTTAATATTTATTTGTTTATATTTGAATAGACTAAGAGAATAGAAGTATTTTATCGGTTATAGTTGTGAAGAGTTTTAAACTTAACTGGTATTTTTTAAGAGTGATTTTGTTAAAGTAAATTGAAAAGTATAATCTCATATTGATAAATATAGTTTAAATTATAAGAGTGCGTAAACAGAAATAGTTTTGAAAAATAGTTTTATAAAATCCTGCAAAAAAAATACATTTGTATTCTTTTTTATCATCTTGTTTTAAGTTAATAAGTTTAATTTTATATGGATAGTAATAGCAACTGTCTAAAATCATATGTTAAAGTCTTACAAGGAAATATGAGTATATTTTTAAACTATAGAAAATAAATCTCTTGGGTATTATTCGGATTAATATGGATTATGAGTTTAATATCCTTTCCCCGAAAGCTTTAGCTTCACAGTGTGGAAGTATTTTACTCAAAGTTTTTTGCTTTGGAGAAAACTTTGAGTGGTGAAAGGTGTAGAATCCCTAGTTTTTTATTGGTAGGGATAGCGGTTCTTTCACAAAATGCGGGCAGCATTTTGTAGAAAATCGAACCGCGTTAAAGCCGTCACGGCGATTGAGTGAAAGCATTTTATCGAATATTTTTTGCTTCGGAAAAATATTTGCAGGGTTCGTAAGGGACGGAGTCCCTTACAATGGGTTTAAGGGCGGACAGCCCTTAATATAAGTATTGACAAGATATAAATTAAAGAATATAATATAAATAAAGAAGGAGCCGTAGAGATGAAGGTGGCTTCCCAGATGTGTTTTTTAATAACAAATAACTACCTAGGTTGCAACTGGGTAGTTATTTTAATTTTTCTTATTTTTTAAATAAAGAAACTTAAAATAGCGGCGGCTATTTCGAATAGTAGTATAAGTACTTTTATTATCAGTACGTAATCTATCTTCATAGCACCACCCCCTTTATGTAGTAAAGAGGAAACCACCCGCACCTTATTCTACGGCTCGGTCTTATTATATACTACTTCGAATATTTGTTCAATATTTATCTCGAAAGTGGTCACATTTTAGTCACTGCCCATGTGATTTGAAAAATTATTTTTTATATGTTAATGAATTCTCATTAATATTTATAAGAGAGAGTTTTATATATAATATCTAAGGGTAAATGAAAAGTGCAGAAGACCATAAAAATTTCAAAAAAATCCCTTATTTCTCTTGATTTTTCCCATATATATGGTATACTAATTGTGCTAAAGGCGAAAAAAGCCTTTTTTTAATGTTGCAAGCCGAATTTTTATCAGTGATGTGGACCGCTTATAAAAAGTAAAGTTTGCAGAGATTTCGTATTTAATCCTGTAGATATGAAATTTCACAAGAATACAGCGGAGGTTGTAAATAATGAGAGTAAAAGTAACACTTGCATGTGAAGAGTGTAAACAAAGAAACTATAATACAATGAAAAATAAAGATAATCCAAAAGAAAGATTAGAACTTAAAAAGTATTGTAGATTTTGCAAGAAACATACTAATCATAAGGAAACAAAATAAGGGGTATGGATCATGGCAAAAGGTAATAAAAATGCTAAAGCCGTAAAGAAACCTGAATTTTTTCTAATTAGATGGTTTAAAAGCGTCTCAAACTTTTTCAGAGGCGTGTCTGTGGAACTGAAAAAAGTTACATGGCCTACAAAGGATGAATTGATTCAGTATACGATAGTGGTTGTAGTGATTTGTGCGGTACTGACACTATTTATTTGGGGCTTAGATACTGTTTTAGGTTTATTAAAAGGTCTTTTTTAGTAGGTAATGGATATGAGTGAAAATGTAAAACAAATTGAAAGCGACAGCACTAGAGCACTTTGGTATGTTGCACATACTTATTCCGGATATGAAAACAAGGTCAAAGAGAATATCGAAGCCGCTGTTATAAGAAGGAATATGTCCGATATAATCGAAGAAGTCGTAGTGCCTATGCATAAAGTTGAAGAGACTAAAAACGGAGAAAGAAAAGTTGTAGAAAAAAAAGTCTTTCCCGGATATGTTTTGGTAAAAATGTACATGACTGATGACGCTTGGTATATCGTCAGAAATACCAGAGGGGTGACCGGATTTGTAGGTCCCGCATCAAAACCTGTACCATTAACGGAAGAAGAACTTAGAAATCTCGGAATTATTGAAAAAGAAACGATTACTACCGATCTTAAAGTCGGCGATGAAATAGAAGTTTTATCCGGACCTTTTGAAAGCTACACGGGAGTAATAGAAGAAATAAATATAGATAAAGCTAAATTAAAAGTAAACATATCTATGTTCGGCAGGGAAACACCTGTAGAACTTGATTTTACACAAGTAAGTAAATTTTAATTGAATTTTTAGGAGATAGTAAAATGGCAAAGAAAATTGTTGGAATGATAAAATTACAAATTCCTGCAGGTAAAGCAACACCTGCACCACCTGTTGGACCTGCTCTTGGTCAGCATGGTGTAAACATCATGGACTTTTGTAAAGCATTTAACGCAAAAACAGAATCACAAGGCGGACTTATAATCCCTGTTGTAATCAGCGTATATCAAGACCGTTCTTATACATTTATAACAAAGACACCACCTGCACCGGTTCTTATCAAAAAGGCGCTTAACTTACAAAAAGCAAGCGGCGAACCAAACAGAAACAAGGTGGCTCAGTTAACAAAAGCGCAAGTTAAAGAAATTGCGGAAATGAAAATGCCTGACTTAAATGCAGCTACGATCGAAACAGCTATGAGCATGATCGAAGGTACTGCAAGAAGTATGGGTATCACGGTAGAAGAATAATAAGGAATTATTTATTTCGTAGTATGTGGGAGAGATAAATAAGGATTTAAATGTAACCACACAGGAGGATATATATATAATGAAAAAAGGTAAAAATTATCTTGCAAAAAAAGAAATGCTTGAACAAGGTAAAGCATACGATATAAACGAAGCTGTAGCTTTGATCAAAAAAATGGCGACAGCTAAATTCGACGAAACGGTTGAACTTCACGTTAAACTCGGCGTTGACTCAAGACATGCCGATCAACAAGTTCGTGGAGCGATCGTACTTCCTCACGGAACAGGAAAAACAGTTAGAGTATTGGTATTCGCAAAAGGTGAAAAAGCCGAAGAAGCTAAAGCTGCGGGCGCTGATTATGTAGGTGCCGAAGAATATTTGGATAAAATCCAAAAAGAAGGCTGGTTTGAATTTGACGCAGTCGTAGCAACTCCTGATATGATGGGTGTTGTAGGTAGACTAGGTAGAGTTTTGGGACCTAAAGGTTTAATGCCTAACCCTAAATCAGGTACTGTAACATTCGATGTTGAAAAGGCAGTGAAAGAAATCAAAGCCGGTAAAGTTGAATACAGACTTGACAAATCAAACATCATTCACGTTGCTATAGCTAAAGCAAGCTTCAGTGAAGAACAAATCACAGAAAACTTAAATACATTGATAGAAGCGGTTAAGAAAGCAAAACCATCTGCTGCTAAAGGTCAATATTTCAGAAGCGTTACTCTAACAAGCACAATGTCTCCTGGAATCAAACTTTCAGTTGCAAAATTCTAATTAATGTTGTATAATAATTAAGTTTTAAAATTAAATAAAACTTATTCACGTCTTTAAAAGGGTAAAACCTTTTATATATACCGCAGACAGCAGGGGGAGAAAATCCGTAAAGTTCCTGCCGAGGTTAAGAGTGGAGTTACAGATACTCTTTCTTCTTAACATGCGGAAAGAGTATTTTTTATGATAGGAGGAAATATCGTGGCATCAGAAACTATTTTAGAAGGTAAAAAAGCCATAGTTGCCGAAATAGTAGACAAAATGAAAAATGCACAGGCATTCGTTTTAGTTGACTATAAAGGTATCAATGTGGAACAAGATACTGCATTCAGAAAAAATGCGAGAGAAGCAGATGTAGATTATAAGATTTATAAGAATACATTCTTAAGACTTGCAGCAAAAGAATGCGGATATGATGAACTTGTAGATGCATTAAAAGGAAGTACTGCTGTTGGCTTTTGTAACAGTGATGTTGTTGCTCCCGCTAAAGTTGTTAGCGAATTCGCTAAATCAAATGATTTGGAATGTTTAACAATCAAAGGCGGCGTAATCGAAGGCAGCATAGCAAGTCTTGAAGAATTACAAAAAATCGCAACATTACCATCAAGAGAAGCATTACTTGCAAAAATGCTTGGAAGCTTACAAGCTCCAATTTCAAACTTTGCATGTGTTATCAATGCAATCAAAGAAAAGAAAGAAGAAGACGAACAGGCAAGTGCTTAGTTTCGTAGCGTAAAATAATTAAGAAAATAATAGGAGAAAATTAAAATGAGTGAAAAATTTGATAAAATTATTGAAGAAGTAAAATCAATGTCAGTTTTAGAACTATCTGAATTAGTTAGTGCTTTAGAAGAAGAATTTGGTGTAAGTGCCGCAGCTGCACAAGTAGTAGTTGCAGGTGATGCAGGTGCTGCAGGCTCAGCTGCTGAACAAACAGAATTTGATGTAGTATTAACATCAGCAGGAGATGCAAAACTTAAAGTTGTAAAAGCTGTTAGAGAAGTAACAGGTTTAGCACTTAAAGAAGCTAAAGAAATCGTTGATAACGCTCCAAAAGCTATTAAAGAAGGCGCTAGCAAAGAAGAAGCTGAAGAAATCAAAGCTAAAATCGAAGAAGTTGGCGGACAAATCGAACTTAAATAATTTAACGATTATTTTAAAAAGACCATCGTATGATGGTCTTTTTTTGACTATCCGAAGACTCGAAGAGTCTTGAATATTTTAGCTTTGATAAAATATTTTTATATGAAATATAACGGACAACATGAGCAAATTCCATTTATGGCTATTTGCGAATTTTAATCTTTTATTAAAGAAACAACATTCCTAGGGGCTCTGCCCTTAAAAACCTGACCATTCTTTGCTTGTCCGACTCGCAAATATTGCTGCTGCAAATCCGCTGCACAGCATAACTTCGAAATCGTGTTATTAATTGTGTTTCACACATATAAAATTGACTTAAGTAAATTTTAGTAAGCCTTCTTCGAAGTTTTTTAATAGTCACAGAATGAACAAAACGACCCCGCTGGGCGAGGTGCCTAAGCCTTCGTGGAAGAGATATTAAACTTACTGAAGTTATTCATCCGCATTTTACCTAAGAGATTTACTACCTTTAATTTAAGATAAAACTTTTTATGTTAGGGGAATGGGGTAGCGACTGTTTCACAAAATGCGGGTAGCATTTTGTAGAAAATCCAGTCGCTATAAGCCACCACGGCGATTGAGTGGCGTCCTTTAATCCAAAAATTTGGACGAGCAAATTTTTGGTGGGGTGCGGGGCGAAACCCCGCAGGAAGGTTTAAGGGCTGAAAGCCCTTATTCAACATTTTTGGTATAAACAAAATACCTTTCCCTTTGATTATTAAAGACGACTTCCTTTTCGTCTTTTTTCTCAAATCCGTTGTAATCGTAAAAAGAATAATCGCACTTTGAATCTGTAAATAAATAGAACGTGTCTACATTTTCTTTTTTCATGTAGCTATAAAAGTCATTTAATAATTTTTTCCCTATCCCCATGCCTTTCATATTTTTATCCATCGCAAAAAGGACCAGCTCTCCGTTCGTATGGTCTTTTACTTTATCGTAAAGCTGTTTATCCGCTTCACCTTCTTTATTTCCTTCTTTTATGGCTTTCCTTCCGTCCTTTGTCAAAAATAGAGATGAAGCATGGAAAACGGTTTTGATAAGATATTTCAAATTATATCTAAGCTTATATGTGTTATCGCTTCTTCCGAGTATAACTCCTATTACTCTTTCTTCGTATATCGCTACTTTTGAGTAAGTATGCCTTATCAAAAGTTCATATAAGAATATCATGCTCATTTTATCAGCGACTTTTTCATTATCTCCAAAGTCGGGTTCTATCCATGTTTCATATAATAATCCTTTTATTTCCGGTAAGTCTTGTTCTTTTAATTCTCTCAATTTGATTTTATCTTGTGTCATTATGTCCTCCGTGTAATGATATTCTATCATATTTATATAAAAGTTCCAGTGTTCTTGGTTTTAAAAGAATATGAAATTTATTGACTGAGGGGGTTTACAAAAATAGTCAATGGATTATACTTGTTATTAACCGAGGCGGTTAAGGGGAGTATATGTTCTTTTTAGGAATAAAAAGAACCAAAATTTCTCCTAGGCTCAGTGCCTTATCCTTTGCCGTAAGAGATGCAAAAGTATGGATACGTAAATAATATGGGCGGTATTATATTTACGATTTGATATATGTTTTATAATAAGTTTTGTTTATATTATTAGATCAGAAAATATTTAGCTTAAGTGATATTTTAATAATAAAATGTTAATTAATTTATTATATTAGATTTTTATAATTATAAACATAAGAACCAACATTTAAAATAAGTGTGTTTCTAATCTTTGGTTATAAGGGACAAAAAAGCTATGTATGAAAATCATATTTTTTGAATTAACGAGAACAGAAGAATCGAAATTTCCGTGGGGTAGAGTGATCAAGCTTTTTGTAAATGAACATGAAACTAGTTATATATAATAATGGCAAAATAATATTTATAAGATGATACATATTTAATAAGAAGCTTTTAAGCACTGAGTCAGGATATATTTTTGCTTGAAATATATTAAAATAACTTAACTTGAGCTATGAATTTTAACCGATTATATAGTTTTAACTTAAGTATGATAAATTACTTTGGTTATTGATACATAGCCTTGATTTTGAAACAATGTATAAAAATCCAAGTTTTAAGTTATATATATGATATTTTATTATGTATTTATTGGTGATGACTTTGGGGCTGCATGGTATATAATCAATAAATAGTTTAATTATGAAATATATACATTAGATTGATTTTTAGTAAATAAATAATGTTGATAAGAGGTCAAATATGGTAGAAATAAATGAAAAGTTCTATTCTCTTGAGGAGGAAAAACAGCTTAGGATAATAAATGCGGCTATGGAAGTATTCTCAAAGAATGACTACAATAGAGCCGTTACGGACGATATTGCGGCAAAGGCCGATATATCAAAGGGTCTGTTGTTTCACTATTTTAAAAATAAGAAGACCTTATACATGTTTATATATCAATATGCAATGAAGCTGGTTTCGGATAATATAGACCAAAGCGAGATCGGAAAAATAACCGATTTCTTTGATTTGCTTGATTACGGGGCGGAGATAAAAATAAATCTTTTGGAAAAAAATCCTTTTCTTATGGATTTTTGTCTGAGATGTTTTTATAACGATAAAGAGTTGATTTCGGATGAAATCAATGAACAGCTCGCCGAGTTATATGAAGATAGTTTTGAGCTTTATTTTTCCAATCTGGATTTATCGAAATTCAAGAGAAAAGAAGATGTTTACGAGATTTATAAAATGTCCATATGGATGTGCGACGGCTACATGCATGAAAAGAGAATGAAACATGAGAAAGTAAATATTGATGAACTGCTTGTGGAATTTAATAAGTGGATGGAGATATTTAAGAATAATTTTTATAAATAATATAATAGATTTATATATTATTTACGGATAATCGCAAAGATTTATCGGTGTCTGTGAATGACCTTTAGAATTTTGATAATGTATGCTATCAAAACAGTTCTAAAAAGGGAAAAAGTATAAACACTAACAGTTATTAAATCAAAGAGAAGAGATCCTCTTGTCATAAATAATGAAACAGCAATAAGGAGAGCAAAATGAGTGTGATAAAAATAGAAAATCTGACTAAGGATTACGGAAGTAATAAAGGCGTATTCGACCTTAGTTTTGAAGTCAAAAAGGGAGAAGTCCTAGGCTTTTTAGGTCCCAACGGGGCAGGGAAGACAACTACGATAAGAACGCTTTTGGGGTTTATCAAAGGGGATAGGGGAAGTGTAAGTATAGACGGGCTGGATCCTTTTAAAAATGCGGAGGAAGTAAATAAATCTCTCGGATATCTGCCGGGAGAAAATTCTTTGATGGACGAAATGAAGGGGGACGATTTCATAAAGTTTATCGCAGACATGAAGGGGATGAATAACTTAGACAGAGCCGACGAGCTGAAGGAATTTTTTGAACTTGACGCAAGCGGTAAAATCAAGAAGATGTCTAAGGGGATGAAACAAAAAATAGGCATAGTATGTGCTTTTATGAATTCCCCGGATATACTCATTTTAGACGAGCCTACAAGCGGACTGGACCCATTGATGCAGAATAAATTCGTGGAACTGATTTTAAAAGAAAAGGAAAGAGGAGCTACGATTTTGATGTCATCTCATATATTCGAAGAAATAGAGAAGACCTGTGACAGGAGCGTAATAATCAAAAACGGAAGGCTTGTTCTTACCGAAGACATAAATAAATTAAAGGAAAATAAGAACAAGAATTTCAGGATAGAATTTAAAAACGAATTCGAAGCTAAAAATTTTGCGGCTATGTTCATGAATACTTCCATTAAAGATAAAGTCGTCAAGGTCGGTGTAAAAGGGAATATGGACGAATTCATAAAGAAGCTTGCGTCTTTTGATGTAATTGATATTGATATCGAACAGCAAAGCCTTGAGGAGCTTTTTATGCATTTTTACGGAGGCGAAAATAATGATTAATTTAACTTTACTGAAAAAAGAAATAAAGTCCAACTATAAAATACTTCTTATATTCATAGGTGTACTTACTCTTTATTCTTCGATGATAATAAGCATGTTCGACCCTAAGCTGGGCGAAAGCTTAAAACAGATGGCTGAAAGCATGCCGGGTCTTTTTTCCGCATTTAAAATGTCTGACCCCGGAAGTACCATGATAGAATTCATATCAAATTATTTATATGGATTTTTATTTGTAGCCTTTCCGATGATATTCTCCATAATCCTGTCAAACAGGCTTATAACAAGATATATCGACAAGGGTTCCATGTCCTATATATTATCCACTCCCAACAGAAGAGGAAAAATAATAGCAACATGGATATTTACTATGATACTTATGGTATTGATTTTGATAGTGTATGTGACTGTACTTTCAATAGTTTTAAGTCAGGTAATGTTTGAGGGTGAACTTGATATAGGAAAATTCCTTGTAATGAATATAGGGCTGTTCGGACTTCAGGCTTTTATCGTCGCATTATGCTTTATGTTCTCATGTATATTCTCCGACAGCAAGTATGCTCTGGGATTATCTGCGGCTTTTAACGTCGGTTTTCTTCTCATTCAAATGCTTTCTCAGGCGGGAGATAAGTTTGAAAAACTTAAATACTTAACTCCTCTTACTTTGTTTGATACGAGCGGGATCGTAGCAGGAGACGAGAGTTCGTATATATGTATGGGTGTATTATATCTGCTTGCTGCAGTTATGTTTATAATAGGAGCTTTGGTGTTTTCTAAGAAAGACTTATCGGTGTAAATAATAAAACGACCTTTGGTAGAGGTCGTTTTTTATTTGTATATTTGAAGGGAATATGTTTATAGCTGTGTCAAAGCTAATGGTTATGATTTAGGTTGATCAATATTGAACGCTTTTTGGGGTGTTAGTAGATAATTAAGGGGCGCGGAATCTGACGAAGTCAGGCGTAGTGCCCCGTGAGAGCAGATTATTTAAGTTTATTAGTTAAGTTCTTGTGATTTGGGTGGTATTTTGTAGTATAATAAATATAGTAAAAGATTTTGATATTTATATCTAAATTGTTCGTTATTATATAAAAAGGGGAAATGATATGAAAAGGAACAAACTTGTTGTTATATTTGTTTTTTCACTGTGCATAATGTGTTTTAGAAGTGCCTGCGTGTCTGCTCAGAATAGTGATACATATAATACAAATAAAACTAGCAACTATTCTTATACGCTGTGGGAAGAGTTTAATTCGGATGATGATAAGTTGACATTTCAAATTATTAATAATACGCCAGGTTCTAAAAAAGTATCCGTAAGCGAAGGTCCTGATTGTAGTGGGGATATTATAATCCCAAGTATTATAAATGGTTATACTGTCACTTATATTCCTGATAACAGTTTTAATAGTAGAAGTAATAAAATAACAAGTATTGAAATACCGGGTACTGTTGAAATTATTGATGAATTCGCTTTTTATGAGTGTTCTAATTTAACAAGTATAAAATTATCCGAAGGAACTAAAAATATCAAATCACGTGCATTCTCTAATACCGGAATTGCAGATTTGAATATTCCCAAAACAGTTGAAATTATTGGTGATTATGCTTTTGCCGGATGTAGTGAACTTACAAATTTAGAATTGCCGGAAGGTTTATTGTCCATAGGAAAGGAAGCTTTTTCAGCTACCAAGATTTCAACGATTGATATTCCCGATACCGTTACGGATATCGGTAGCTTAGCGTTTGCCGGTTGTACTTATTTAACAGATGTAACTTTACCTAAAACAATAAACAAAATATCAAGTGGTTTATTTCAAGATTGTGGTATAAAAAGTATTGTGATTCCCGATACTGTTAAAATGATAGATGGGTTATCATTTTTAGGCTGCATTAATTTAACTGAGATTATACTTCCAAAAGAACTTACTTTTATAGGTAATGGTGCCTTTTCTCGAACAGGACTTAAAAGTATAGATATTCCGGATAGCGTCACTGAAATAGAAGATGCTTCATTTGCTTACTGTGAAGATTTAGTAAGTGTAACATTGTCTAATAATATTAAAATTCTTAAAGATTATACATTTTCAGAAACTTCTTTGAAAAGTATTGTGATACCAAGTAATGTAGAAAAAATTTGTGATAGTGTTTTTAGAGATACATACTCTCTTGAGAACGTAACTCTTAATGAAGGATTAAAGTATATAGATAAATATGCATTTTATAATTGTGAAAATTTAAAAGCAGTAAATATACCTGATACGGTGACCTTTATAGGGCAGTCGTCCTTTTATGGGTGCGTAGGTTTAAGTAGTATAATTATACCTGATAATGTCAGTACTATAGGAGATTTTGCTTTTGATATGTGTAAAAATATAAAGTTGGCTGTTATAAAAGCCGTAAATCCTTCAATTGGCAAATATTCATTTAATTTTACAGATAATTCATATGATGATAGTATTATTATAGAAGCTCATGCTAAATCAAGTGTATATACTTACTATTATAATAAATTGAAGCCTCTTGGTTATAAGTTTAAATATAATAATATATGTTCACTAGGAGATGAAAATATCATAGATGCTACATGTACTTCAAAAGGAGAAAAGAGTAGAACGTGCAGTGTATGTAAATATAGAAAAGTTGATGAAATTATTCCAATGCTTCCTCATGACTTTAATGAAGAAATACAATTGGAACCAACTTGTACTGAATTTGGACTTATAGTAAAAACGTGTAAAGTTTGCAGTAAAGTTGAAGATGTACAGATTGATAAGTTGGGACATGATATGCATATTATAGGAGAAACTCCGGCAACATGTACGGAGTCTAAGATAATTCATAAAATATGTTCTAGAGAATGCGGGTATACTCAGGATATAATGGAAGGATTACCTAACGGACATGATTATGAAAGTTTTGTAAGTTTGGAGCCTACTTGTACAAAAGAGGGCAGTGAACATAAAGTATGTAAAGTTTGTCATGATACTAGGGATGAGGTTATATCATCTCTCAGACATGATATGAAAACTATAAGAGAAACTTCCTCAACATGTACTAAAGCTGGAATTTTACATCAGGAATGTTCAAGGAATTGTGGTTATAAAGAAGATAAGTTTGTAGGTAATGCATTAGGTCATAAATTCAATAAAGTTGTTATTGCAATCCTTCCTACGTGTACTGAAAATGGATTAATGTATAAAGTATGTAATGTATGTAATGAAATAATGCCAAATTCCGAAATGGAAATAGAAGTTTTAGGGCATGCTTGGGATAGAGGTGTTGTAGCTCAAAAGGCAACTGTGAGTCATAATGGAGTTATGAAATATACTTGTACTCGTGATAAATCCCATTAAAAACTTCATCTATTCCAAAGCTTATCATTGGTTCTCTTAAAACTAAAGCATCAAGCTATAATTATAATGCAGTTAAGTTAAGTTGGAATAAAACTTCTAACGCAAGCGGATATTATATTTATAAATCAACCAGCTTAAAAGGTAAGTATACTAAAATAAAGACACTAAGTAATAAAACCACATCATACGTAAGTTCAGGACTTATATGCGGTAAGTATTATTACTTTAGAGTTGTTCCATATAATAAATCGGATAAATTAATTCTCGGAAACAAATACAACACCGTTAAAGTTAAACCTTCCCTAAAAAGTCCGTCCGTTAAATTAAAAAGTGGAAAGAAAAAAGCGATAGTAAAATATAATAAAGTATCAGGTGCAAGCGGATATAAGATTTATCGTTCCACAAAGAAAAGCAAGGGATACAAGCTTATAAAGACTACAAAGAGCAGAAGTTATACTAATAAAAAACTTAAAACAAAGAAGACTTATTATTATAAAGTCAGAGCATATAGAAAAGTAGGAAAGAGTACAGTTTACTCATCTTATTCCAGTGTAAAAAAGATAAAGGTCAAATAGCCTTTATCTTTTTTTGTGTATATTGAATTCATTCTATAAGTTACAAAAATATATAAAACAATCATATTTTTTGTAAAGGTTTTACCGATTTTGGTAGCTATTTTAAAATAGATATAATATAATCAAAGTAAGATATATTGGGGGAAATAAAAATGAAATTAAAAAAGACTTTGATAGTTTTGAGTGTTTTGCTTTTAAGCTTTTTAGCCTTTATACCTAGTGCAAATGCTTCGACTAAAGAAATGGGAAACCTTGTTTTTATTGTACGTTTTAAGAGCGATACCAGTGAAATGTACAATGAAGATTCTTATGGCGGTCATACAAATTTTACTCATATGGAGCATGAATTTAATCAATATGATGATAGTTCTATAAAAGAATCATTTCAAAAATATATGAAGTTGATTTCAAATGGTAAAGTAAACGTTACTTCCTATTTCCCTCAGGTCAATGATGATAACAGAACGATAACATATATCACATTAGATAAAGATAAATCCGATTATTCAAACGGAGAGACCTTTGTTTCAGATTGTCTTAAAAAGGCGAAGGGATACGAGGATAAAATAGATTCTTCATTGATAGATAAGGATAATGACGGGTATATAGATAATGTAACAATAATGGCTCAGATTTCTCAGGAAGATTATCCTGACGATGGCGATAGGGGAGATTTATTGTGGTCTCACAAAGCCAATTTTGAAGACCCTGATTTTAAAATAGCGGGAAAGAGTATATTTAATTACAATGTTTTGAACAGCAGAATGCCAGACTCTACAGCAACTACCGTCCATGAATTCATTCATTGTTTAGGGATACTTGATTTGTATACCAATAAAGGAGGCGACCCTGTAGGGACTTATGATATAATGGCACACACTACACCTTTCCCTTCACATCTGTTAAGCTGGAACAGAAAGGTTTTGGGATATGATGATTTAAAAGAAGAAGTATTCGATGGTACAAAGTCCTTTACACTACATAAACCATATTCCGATAAGGGGAAGAATGCCGTTATGGTAAGGACTTCTTTAAATGAAAATGAATATTTTGTATTCGAATACAGAAAAAAGACGGATATAAATGACTATAATAATGTCGATCAGAAAATACCTTACTCGGGGCTTATATGCTATAGGGTAAACGATGCTTTATCAAATGACCAAAGAAGCAATCTTCAAAGCAATTACATATATGTTTTCCGTCCGGGGGAAACGGGAGTAAACGACAACGGCGGAAATGTGATGAAAGCTGCTCTATCGATTAAGAATAATCCTGAGAGAGTCTCTATCGGAAGCAGTGATGTAAATAAGGGGATTACAGATAATGCCATAGTATATACAAACGGTGCCAACAGTATGATAACTGCAAAAGTGACCGATGAGGGTGATGATTATATAACTTTTGACCTTACCATGCCGAAATTGGATACCGAAAATCAGTGGGAAACCATAAAGGATAACGGAAATTTGACTTTCGGGGATAGTATGCAGCCTACGGCAGTAGAAAAGTATAACGACAGCATATATGTTTTAAACCAAGATAAGGTATATGAGTATAAAAATAATACTTTCAGTCTTCTCGGAGGAAAAATAGGAAACGATGTAAGGCTCAATTCAAATATGGCTGTGGTAAACGGAGAAGTATATGTCTTTTATCCGGAATACATAGGAAATAACAATGCCGTTGTATTAAAAAAATACGAAGGTGGGAAATGGGTCGAAAAATGGAGAGCAAAGACAGGCAGCAGCTTTTCTAATTCACCTTACGCCGTAAATTTAAACAATGAACTTTATATGGTTTATGACAGTGATAATAAGAATGTTAAAGTTGTTAAATGGAACGGAAGCGGTATGGACAGTGTCGGGAATACGCTGGATGCAAAATATATAGTAAATCCAAGAATGGTAATGTATAAAAATTCCGTTTACCTTATGTATGCGGACAATGATACAAGTATAAACAATGTATCAATATATAAGCTTGAAAATAATATATTTAAGAAAGTTCATGAGCTTTCGGGAGGATATAAATCATATATCGATTTATGTGCAGACAATAACGGTCTTTATGCTTTCGGATATAATGGAAATAAAGATGAAAAAATCGTAATGACAAAATTTGACGGTAGTAATTGGAATGATGATACTATATCGGGTTTGGATTTTCAGTCTTACGACGCAGGCTTTGGTGTGAAGAACGATGTGATTTATATGGGGACCATAGATAACGGAACTTCCAAAATCTATTATTTAAAGGATGTTAAATGGAATAAGCTGGGTAATGATATATATTCAAAATCCTCCGATATGAGTTTTTTTGTTGACAGCAAAAAGGTCTATGCTTTGGTAGGAGATAATGTTAAATATCAAGTAATTTTAAAATCAAAGGACGCCGTGACCATATCCGAAGAAGAACAAAAACCTGTCAAGCCGCCTATAGAAGATGATAAACCCGTCGTTAGGCCTCCCGTTAAGATATCTCTGTCGGCAGTAAAATCAAAATCTGTGAGTTATAATTACAATGCCGTAAAAGTTTCATGGGGGAAAGTCAAGAATGCAAGCGGATATTATGTATATCGCTCGACATCTTCTAAGAGCGGGTTTAAGAAAATCAAGACATTAAGCTATAAAAGTTCTTCTTATATAAATTCCGGGCTTACCTGCGGAAGATATTATTATTACAGAGTTGTTGCTTATAACAATAAAAACGGAATGGTAACGAGCAAATACAACACCGTAAAAGTAAAGCCTTCTCTGAAAAGTCCGTCCGTAAAATTAAAAAGTGGAAAGAAAAAAGCAATAGTAAAATATAATAAAGTATCAGGTGCAAGCGGATATAAGATTTATCGTTCCACAAAGAAAAGCAAGGGATACAAGCTTATAAAGACTACAAAGAGCAGAAGTTATACTAATAAAAAACTTAAATCAAAGAAGACTTATTATTATAAAGTCAGAGCCTATAAAAAGGTAGGTAAGAAAACAGTTTATTCTTCTTACTCAAGCATAAAAAAAGTAAAGGTCAGATAGCCTTTGCTTTTTTATTGTTCATAAAAACCTTTGATAGTTTATTAATAATTATGGTAGAAAATGTAAGATATGTATCTGAAATCATATTATTAAACAGTTTCCTTAAATATTTGTTTCATTTTATGCTACAATAAAGTAAATATAATAAGATAGAGAAAAAAATCATGAAAAATAAATTATTGTTATCCTTAATCGTTTTTACATTCGTTTTTTTAGTCAGTATGGGAATTACTTTTAATAATGAAGTATATGCAGCCTCGGATAATTTGACCGATGCTCAAAGGGAAGAATTTTATACTTATACGGATTGCAGCTACAGCGGGCAGGATGGATTAAGTGTAGGAATTCACGGTAATGGCGATGATGATAAAAGCTTTATATATCAATTAAATAAGATAGGAGGAGGTGGAAGCTATACCACGACTGCTGTAGATTCCTCGGGAAATACTTATACTTGGAAAGACGGACAGCCTCTTCCCAATCCGTGTCCGAACGGTGAGTTTAAAGGGAAAAAAGTCATATCTATGAATAGGATGTTCAGTGGTCTGTTTACTGTTAAAAGACTTGATTTATCTTCTTTTGATACTTCTCAAGTCATGGATATGCAAAATATGTTTTCCACTATGGATTCTTTGACCGATATTGATTTGACGGGTTTTGATACATCTAAAGTTACTGAGATGAAATGGATGTTTGTTGCCTGCCGATCTTTATTTAACTTGGATCTATCCGGTTTTAATACTTCCAATGTTACGGATATGTCAAATATGTTCGATAGTTGTGAGAAGTTATCTTCACCGGATATAACAAGCTTTGATACTTCCAAAGTTAGGAATATGTCGCTTATGTTTTCTCAAACCGCCTTGACCGATTTAGACTTATCGCATTTTGATACTTCAAATGTAAGAGATATGTCAAGCATGTTCGCTACATGCGAAAAGTTAACTTCTGTAAATGTATCTGATTTCGATACCTCCAAAGTTACCAATATGTATGGTATGTTCGGAGAATGCCCAAAGTTATCTTTAGTGAATTTAATGAGCTTTGATACCTCCAATGTTACGGATATGTCTTTTATGTTTTACGGCGACGGTTCTCTAAAGAGAGTTGATTTGTTTAATTTTACATTGAAAGAGAGTGTTAATATATCGAGTATGTTTGAGGATGCCGGCAAGCGGATCGATGATAAACCTGCTTTGGGAATCGTTAAGAAGTAAGGAAAGTGAAACTGCTTTTAATGACAGTACTAAAACCGGTATCAACAATGACAATTTGATGTTTAACATTCATTACTCTTTATTATACGACAGTAACGGAGGCCGCGGGATTTTAAATGATGAAAATTCTCCTTATATGGCCGAAAGTAAGGTAACCGTAATAAAAAATACATTTACACCCGTGAAGGGAAAAGAATTTAAGGAATGGAACACAAAAAGAGACGGAAGCGGGATTTCATATAAGGCGGGAGATAGCTTCTATATTTACGATGATATTACTTTATATGCACAGTGGCAGGATATAAAAAGGGACGATGATAA
The DNA here is from genome assembly GCF_000154825.1 of Anaerofustis stercorihominis DSM 17244. NCBI lineage: Bacteria > Bacillati > Bacillota > Clostridia > Eubacteriales > Eubacteriaceae > Anaerofustis > Anaerofustis stercorihominis. The sequence goes on from NZ_DS560017.1 coordinate 84,910, forward strand.
AAACAGTCCGCAGAACGGGAGCTCGAATGAGGATAACTCGGATAAAAAGATAGGTAATAGTTATTCCTCTGATAATAAATATGGGTCGAAAACAAATTCAAATACGCCCGATACGTCTGATAATAACAGCTTAAGCCTGTGGTTTGGATTAACGGCATTAATGGGTGCGGGAATGATAATTACAGGAATATATATAAAGAAAAGAAAATAAATAAAAAAACTCTCTCTGTTTTATGAGAGTTTTTTTTATAAACAATAGCATTAATATAAAATACTTTGATATTCCTTTTAGTTATATATAGGTATCATAAATCGCAATAGGTGAATAACTCTCAATTCCTTTATAATAACGGGGATTTATGGTATAATTCTAAAAATTCACAGTATTAAGGGGTAAATAATGAAAATAACAGAAATATTAAAGCATGATAAACCTACTCTTTCTTTCGAAGTATTCCCTCCGAAGAATGAAGTTAATTATAAGGATGTAGAAAAAGCAACAGGGGAAATCGCAAAATTAAAGCCCGATTTCATGAGCATTACATACGGAGCGGGAGGAGGCACCAGTTCGTATACCGTGAACATCGCAAAGGAAATCCAAAAGGAATACGCAGTACCCACACTTTCTCACCTTACATGTATGTGTTCTTCAAAGGAAGATATAAAAGCTCAGCTTAAACTTTTAAAGGATAATGATATTGAAAATGTACTTGCTCTCAGAGGGGATATACCAAATGATAAGTCACTTATGGAAAAATCGGAATATACTCATGCGGTAGAGCTTATAAGAGATATAAAGGAAAGCGGAGATTTTTGTATCGGAGGAGCATGCTATCCCGACGGACACGTGGAGTGTGAACACAAGGCAGACGATATCTACTTTTTAAAAGAAAAGGTAGATGCAGGACTTGATTTCTTGACTACACAGATGTTCTTCGATAATAACGTACTTTATAACTTTTTATACAGGATAAGGGAAATCGGGATAACAGTTCCGGTATTCGCGGGTATAATGCCTGTTACGAACGGGAAACAAATAAAGAGGATAACCGAACTTTCGGGGACTTACCTTCCAACACGTTTTAAAGCCATAGTGGATAAATTCGGTGACGATCCTGCGGCAATGAAACAAGCGGGTATAGCTTACGCAACGGAGCAGATAATAGACCTTCTTGCCAATGATGTGAGAGGGATCCATGTTTACTCCATGAATAAACCGGAGATAGCAGAGGGGATAAAAAATAATCTTTCCAATATTTTATAAGATATAAATAATTTTATTTGTGAAAGTTGAAATTTTATGCAGATGATACGTGTTTTGACTGTTCCCCGAAAATCGAACAGAGATAAAATAAAGAAACTCGAAATATATGATTTAGATATGTTTGTGATATTATGAAATATTAGCTGTATTTCTTTTAATAGAATTTGACTCAAATAATGTTAATAAAACGGTTGATATTTAATGTCAGTGGACGGGGCAGCATTTTATGGAAAATTGAAGTGCGTTTAAAGTCATCACGGCATATGAGTTAAGCCCTTTATTCTTAAATTGACTATTTTAAATCTTTAAAAAAGATTTTTAGATTTTAATTAATTAAAATCTATGTGTACGAAGTACACTAAATAACATGAGCAGATTTGCGTCAGCAATATTTGCGAATTAGGGCGAGCAAAGATTAAGCAGGGTGTAAGGGACAGCGTCCCTTAAATGTTTGTTTCTTAAAAAGGAAAAGAGGAAATATAATGTTCAACAGGAGTGAAACCTTAAGGTATCTCGGGTATAAATGCGAAGAAGTTGATAATAATACTTTAGAGCTTATGGAAGAATGTGAAGAGTTGCTTAAAAAAAGTGCAAATCCGAAAAGTACTTACAAAGTTTTTGATTTAAATAGAATAGATGATGATACTTTGGATATGGAAGTCCTAAAGATAAAAAGCAAAGCCCTTTGCAGAAATTTGAGGGGTTGCGAAAAAGTCATATTATTTGCCGCGACTTTGGGTCCCAGAGTGGATATCCTGCTTCAGAAGTATTCCAAACTTTCGGCGAGTAGAGCCGTAGTTCTTCAAGCCTCTGCCGCAAGTATGATAGAAGTTTATATGGATAGTATGGAAGATGAAATAAAAGAAAAAGCAAAAAAAGAAGGACTTTTCTTAAGACCGAGATTTTCTCCCGGATATGCGGATTTATCCCTCGAATACCAAAGGGATATATTTAAAATCCTTGATTTGCCTAGGAGGATAGGAGCCACTTTGATGGATAACCTTATAATGGCACCGTCAAAGACAGTGACGGCTTTTATTGGTCTTAGCGAAGAAGATAAAAATGTCTGCGATTATGAATAAAACTGTTTGATTATTCATTCCTTGGATGTATAATATTAATTATTGAAAATTACTTTTAAATTTTACAAATATTTACAATTTTGTTTCAAGCAATTTTACATCTACAGGGGAAAATAATGAATATCTTGACAAAATCTGAAAACAAAGAAAAAACCAAGGATTATTTATTTACAAATAAAGCACTTTTTATTTTGATACTGCCGCTTATAGTAGAGCAGTTTCTTGCGATACTGGTAGGTATGGCTGACTCCATAATGATTGCAAGCGTAGGGGAAGCGGCTGTTTCGGGAGTATCTCTCGTGGACAGCTTGATGTTACTTCTTATAAATATTTTTGCGGCTCTTGCAACGGGAGGAGCTGTGGTTGCGGGGCAGTATCTCGGTAAACGAGACAGGGATAATGCCTGCGAGGCTTCTAACCAGCTCGTATGGTTCATTACTATTATAGCCACAGCGGTGATGATTTTGGTATATGTTCTTAAAAAGTTTATACTTACCACTGTTTTCGGGAGCATAGACGCAGATGTAATGGGTCATGCAAACACTTATTTATTAATAGTAAGTGCTTCAATCCCCTTTATCGCACTTTATAATTCCGGAGCGGCGATATTTCGTTCAATGGGTAATTCCAAAGTATCAATGATGGTTTCCATCCTTATGAACCTTATAAACGTTGTAGGGAATGCTATACTCATTTACGGATTTCATTTCGGAACTGCGGGAGTTGCCATACCGACACTCCTTTCAAGGATAGTGGCGGCTATAGTAATTACTATCTTACTGCTTAACAAAAATGTCACACTTCATATCAAGAAGAGTTTTAAATATAAGCCCGACTTTCATATGATAAAAAGTATTTTATATATAGGAGTCCCAAACGGACTTGAGAACAGTATGTTCCAGCTAGGGAAAATCATTGTATTAAGTTTGGTTTCCACATTCGGGACTTATGCAATAGCCGCAAATGCGGTATCGAACGTAGTGGCGGCGTTCCAGATATTATCGGGTATGGCTGTTTCCCTCGCAGTTACCACCGTTATTTCCAGATGTGCGGGTGCGGGGGAATACGAGCAGGCAAGGTATTATACAAAGAAGCTGTTGAAGATAACATATGTATGTATAGCATTGTTTGTTGGTATTATCGTACTCCTTCTTCCCGTAATCATGAATGCGTACAATCTATCGGATATGACATCAAACGAGGCAACTAAGATTTTATTGTTCCATGGATGTTTTGCCATGATAGTATGGCCTTTGGCATTTACTCTTCCCGCAACTTTAAGAGCGTCGGGAGATGTAAAGTACTGCATGATAACTTCCATAAGCTCAATGTGGATATGCAGGATAATTTTCAGCTATATCTTCGGTAAATATATGGGATTTGGAGTGTTCGGTGTTTGGATGGCGATGATAATGGACTGGGTAATAAGGGCGATATTCTTTATTATCAGGTATAGAAGTCCCAAGTGGGAGGATAAACAGGTTGTATAAGGGGTTCCGCCCATAAACCCCCGCAAATATTTTTCAGATATTTTTTGCTTAGGAAAAATACTGGCGGTTCGTAGGGTGGAACCCTATAAAAAGGGTAGTAGGGCAGTGCCCTGCAAATTGGTTACAGGACAATGTACGATAAAGTTATATTAGAAAGGAAAAATTATGGATATATTAAAGCTTATCAAAAAAAGAAAAGTATTCTTCGACGGAGGTATGGGAAGTCTTCTTCAGGAAAAGGGTTTAAAGGCGGGGGAGTTCCCCGAAATGTGGAATGTCGATAAAAGTGATGTGGTTAAAGATATCCATAAAGAATACCTTTTAAGCGGTGCAGATATCATATCTGCAAATACTTTCGGATGTAATTCTCTTAAATTTGATAAAGAGGGTACTTATTCGGTGGAGAATATAATAAGAAGCGGAGTCAGGAATGCGAAAGAGGCAGTAAAAGAAAGCGGCAAAGATGCTTATGTGGCTTTGGATATAGGTCCTACGGGAAAACTTTTAAAGCCTCTCGGTGACCTTGATTTTAACGACGCTTATGAAATATATAAAGAAATCATTCTTTTTGGGGTAAAGGAAAATCCCGATATCATTTTGATAGAGACGATGTCCGACGGTTACGAAGCGAAGGCGGCTATACTTGCGGCAAAGGAAAACTGTGATTTGCCTGTATTCGTTTCCATGACTTTAGGTGAGGACGGAAAGCTCCTTACGGGAGGGAATGCGGAGAGTATAATCGCTATGATGGAAGGGCTTAGAGTTGACATCATAGGACTTAACTGCGGACTCGGTCCTCTTCAGTTAAAACCTTTTATAGGTAAAATGCTTGAAGTTTCTTCCACTCCTCTGATGTTAAATCCAAATGCGGGACTTCCCAGAAGTGAGGGAGGAAAGACAGTCTATGATATAAACAGCGGCGAATTCGCTTTTACAATGAAAGAAATTGCGGATATGGGTGTCAGTGTACTCGGCGGGTGCTGCGGGACCACTCCCGAGCATATCAAAAAGACCGTGGAACTTTGTAAATATGTTGAAATCAAAGAAATAACAAAGAAAGACTTAACGATGATTTCTTCTTTCTCTAAATGTGTATATATAGACAAAGACCCTATAATAATCGGGGAGAGGATAAATCCGACAGGGAAGAAACGTTTTAAACAGGCATTAATAGAAGATGATATAGAGTATGTATTGAATGAAGCGAATACGCAGGTAGAGGCGGGTGCTCATGTACTGGACGTAAATGTGGGACTTCCGGAAATCAATGAAGCCGAGATGATGGAAAAGGTAATAAAAGAATTACAGTTCAGTGTAGACGTTCCGCTTCAGGTGGATACTTCAAATACGGAAGCTATGGAAAGGGCACTTAGGCTATATAACGGAAAGGCTCTAATAAACTCCGTCAACGGTAAAAAAGAAGTCATGGACGAAGTATTCCCTCTGGTAAAAAAATACGGTGGAGTAGTAGTCGCACTTTGCCTTGATGAAGACGGGATACCCTCGACTGCAAAGGGCAGGATAAAAATCGCAAATAAGATTATCAAAGAAGCAGAGAAGTACGGTATAGAGAGAAAAGATATAATAATCGACGCTCTTGCAATGACGGTAAGTGCGGATACTTCTTCGGCTCTCGTCACTTTGGATACTCTATCCATAGTTAAAAACGAACTTAAAATGAACAGTGTGCTGGGAGTATCAAATATATCTTTCGGACTTCCCAACAGGATGATAATAAATTCGGTGTTCTTTGCAATGGCGCTGGACAGAGGACTTAATGCGGCGATAATAAACCCCAATAACGAAGATATGATGAGAAGCTATATATCCTTCAGGACATTATCTGATATGGACGAAAAGTGCATGGATTATATAGATAAGTACGCAAGTGAAAAGAGAGAAACAGGGATAAAAAAAGAGGGGCTTATGAGCCTTGAAGACAGCATCGTAAAGGGAATGAAAGAAAGAGCCAAGACAGCCACTTTGGAGGAACTTGAAAAAAGCGAACCTTTGGAAATAATAAATAAAAAGCTTATCCCGTCTTTAGATATAGTGGGAAAAGGTTTTGAAGAAGGTACTATCTTTCTCCCTCAGCTTTTGATGAGTGCGGAGGCTGCAAAAGCGGCTTTTAACGAAGTAAAAAATCATCTTGTTAAGAGCGGACAAAAGGAAGAAAAAATAGGAAAGATAGTGATAGCTACGGTAAAGGGCGATATTCACGATATAGGTAAGAATATAGTTAAAGTTTTGCTTGAAAACTACGGATATGATGTTATCGACCTCGGTAAAGATGTGGATCCGGATTTGATTGTTAATACTGTCATAAAAGAAGATGTAAAACTTGTGGGGCTGAGTGCGCTTATGACGACCACGGTCCCAAGTATGGAAGAGACGATAAAAAAACTAAATAAAAAAGTTCCTGACTGTAAAGTTTTTGTAGGCGGAGCGGTTTTGACGAAAGACTATGCAAAGACCATAAACGCCGATTATTATGCAAAAGATGCGATGGCGAGTGTTGCTTATGCTGAAAATTTATTTAAGGTTTCACCCTAAAATCCAATGTAGGGCGTTGCCCTACGCCCCACTAATCTTTACTTACCCAAAGATTAGATAAAGAGCTCCACTCGTTCGACGTGGTGGAGCTTAACGCTTCTCGATTTCCTAAGAAATGCTACCCGCTATTTTTAGGAAGAGAAGCTATTCCCTTCCCCATACAAAGAAAATTTTATTTTAAATTAATAAATCTTTTAAGTGATTTGCGGGTGAATGACTTTAGTAAGTTTAATATTCCTTTTAGCGAAGCTCTTTTCCTCACGCAGAGGAAGAATTTGACTGTTTACCCATTAGAAAAATGGGCTGGATTTTTTTTAATCAAGATGTGCCTCGGCACATTAAACAACACGATTTCGAAGTTATACTGTGCAGCGGATTTGCATCAGCAAGATTTGCGAGTTTCCCTAAGTTGTTTTTTATTTGTAAAAATACTGGCATGGTTCTTAAGGGACGGAGTCCCTTATAATTGGTTGTAGGGCTTTGCCCTACAAAAAGTAAAGATTGTTTTAGAAAATTTTGCCCGATAATAGGTTTGCGGGATTTTAGGGACAGAACCACTAATGTGGGTTTAAGGGCAGAACTTCTTAAAGTTGTTTGGTGATGGCAACAGCCAAAAGCTTTGCGGAGATTTCGGCAAAATGAACTCCGTCCAAAGTAAGGGGTATTCCTTTTTCCGCTTCCTCTTTTTGAAGGGAATATATATCTATATATGAAAAGCCGTATTTCTCTGCTAAGCTTTTTATTACATTATTTCTTGAAATTATAAGATTTTGATTAAAGTCGGAATATTCAACGTAAGGAAGACCTATAATAATCACTTTTTTATCATTATTTTTTAAATCAATAAGCATGCTTTCATAAAGCTCTTTGAAGTCAGTTTGACTGTTTTCGTACATTTCTTCATCAAAATAAGAAAATGCAGAGAAAGAAAAAAGTAAATCATTTATCCCCACAAATAAAATATATGTATCTATATCCTTGTATCTTTTATCTTTCAGACATCTTTTAAGTCTGAACGCCACGCCCTCCGTCGTATCTCCGTCGATTCCTTTGTTTATAGTTTCGTATCGTTTACCTAAATAATCTCTGTAAGTATAACCTATGTTTCCGTTTGTAAGGCTGTCGCCGATACATATTACTTTCATAAAACAGTATCCTTTCTTTTCTTGAAACAAACTTCCTAGGGGCGCTGCCCCTTACACCCCGGCACTTTTTAAAAGATTAAAAAGTACCAAAAAATCTTCGCTCAAGCCGCGAAGGCTAAAAGCGACTGGATAAATTAAAGGAACTCGCAAATCTTGCTTATGTAAATTTGCTCGTGTTGTTTATCAGTCTAAAGACTGCACATATTTTATTTATAAAATATGTCTATTTCTTCGAAATAGTAAACAGTCAAAATACTGCCCGCATTTTGTGAAACAGTCGCTTTCCCGTCCCTTTTATAAAGATTTATTATTTGATAGTAAAATGAAATTCTATATGTAGGGGGAATGGGCTAGCTTCTCTTCCGAAAAAATACTGTTCGCTTTTTATGAAACAGTCTCAACTTTAACCTCTTAAAAAGAAAAATTCTATTATTTATTAAAGGTGATAACTCTTTTAGGTAATATTTGGGTGAATATCTGTTGTAAGTTTAATATCCCTTTTGCCGAAGGCTTAGCACCACGCAGTGGAAGAATTTTTACCCCTTTTTTGTTTCTTCGGACAAAAAAGGGCGGATCGTAAGGCGGAGCCTTGCAGAATGTTGGGTCGCAGGGTAACGACCTGCATTTGGTTTTAGGAGCGGAGCCCCTTATATGTTGTTTTAAAAAAGCAGTTTAAAATAATCCTTTAACGTCGCTTTTTTCTTTGGTTTACTAAACCAGCTTTTTACTATTTTCTTTATGTCATAGGTTTGAAGCACAACGTTCAGTTCTCCACCGAGGAAGATTATATACATGCAGATGTATAGCCAAAGCATGAAGAGTATCACCGCACTTAGAGAACCGTAAATAAGCGAGTTTGCTCCGACCTTTGTTATATATAATGAGTAAAGCCAGGAGAATATTATCCAGCCTGCCGAGGAAAATATCGCCCCGGGAAGTTCTTTTAAGATATGACATTTTCTCTTTGGAAGTACGCAGAATGTTATAAGAAATATTGCAAGGAGCAAGAAAAATCCACCCAGATAACTGTAATTTATATGAAGATCACCTATAAAAAACAGTTCGCTTTGCAGAAATTTAGCTATGTTTATCCCAAATATCAACAGGATTATTACCGAAAGGAAAATAAGTCCGAAACAAATCGTGTAGAGGAGAGATACCCCTCTTATTTGAATATAATTTCTTTCATCTTTTGTTTTATATATTGTGTTAAGTCCCTTGGATATTGAGTAAATACCCTTTGAAGCAGACCATACAAGCGTTAGAAATGTAACGAGGAGCACTGTTCCCGAGTAGTTTATATATAGTCCCTTGAATAAGTCAGTGATAAAGCCTGCGAGCGCCTGAGGGAATATATGGATAGATATGCTTATGAGTTCTTCCTGTGTCAAAGGAAGGTACTGTACGAGCAAGACGATTATCATTATCAGAGGTACGAAAGAGAACATCATAAAGAAAGCCGACTGTGCAGCGAATGTATAAATAAAATCTTCACTTAGTTTGTCAAGGCTTGATTTGATGTCCTTTAAAAACTGATATAGGTTCATTTTTTACCCCTTTTATTATTTATTATATTTTACACCAAATATACTTAATAATAAACATAAAAATAAGAAATAATAGAGTGGCTTTTTTAATTAAACTATTTTGTGATCCGGAGCCAAGATTAAGGAATGTATATTACTGATTGCATGTACATTATTATACTTTTGGGTTTAAATTAGGTGCGTAAATGATGAATGGAAGTTTAGAAGAAGATGAATAAATAAAACTTATTTTTAGAGCTTTGATAATAGTGATTGTTTGGGTAAAATCGGTTTGATATAAAAACAAGAAACCTTAAAATATCGTTAATGTAAAACTGCTGTACAGCAAACTAAAGAAATCGTGTTATTTTGTATGTGTAAATATATATTTGAATTTTAATGAATGTTCAACAATAATTCTAAATAATTCTTAAAATAATCATAAATAGAGGGTGTTATTGTGACTATCTTAAATATGACTTATATTTGTTATATCATTTTCGTACTTTGAAAGTTATCATTTATAAAAGTAAACAACTTTTTTAGATAATTTGCGGTTGATTTAATTTAGTAGATTTAATATCTTGTTATACCTATACTTTACTTGTTCCTCATAATTTTAAAGTAACTGGTAACTTATGAGATAAATAAATTTTTATGTAATTGAAATATGAAAGGAAATTGGGCGTTTAATATCTTTCTTGTCAGCGTAATGTCCTCTAGAATGAAAAATTTTAACTCCTTTGAAATAATATAAATGTCTTGGCTTGAAGCTGTATAAACAAAAAAGAGTTTGTCCCTATATTTTGAAACAAATCCTTTATGGTAATTTAAATATAACAGTTATTCATAAATCAATATATTTTATTTATAATCTTTTCACATATAATGTTGCCATTTTCTAATAAGTAAATAAATCATTCAGGTAATAAGCGGTTGATTGACTTTAGTAAGTTTAATATCCTTTCCACGAATGCTAAGCTACAACGGCTTGAGTAGAGATTTTTTGTTTTTTTATTTTGAAAAAGAACATATAAACTTTTTAAGATAATTTGCGGTTGATTTACTTTAATAAATTTGATTTTTCTTTGTTTAAGGGGGATAACAGTATAATCATAAAACTTTTAATTTAATAATGGTTGGGGTAGCGACTGTTCCAAAATTTTAGGAAAGCTGATTGTAATACAAGGCACTGCATTTATAGAAAGCATTTAACACCTTTAAAATAATATAAATCATTGTTTAATCAATATAATAAAAAAAGAATTTGTCCCTATACTTTGAAACAAAGCTCTTAGTAATTTAAATATAACAGTTATTCATAAATCAATATATTTTATTTATAATCTTTTTACATATGATGTTGTCATTTTCTAATAAGTAAATAAATCATTCAGGTAATATGCGTGTGATTGACTTTAGTAAGTTTAATATCCCTTTTCCCGAAGGCTTTGGCACCGCGCCCAGCGGAGCCCTTTATTCTAAATCTTTGGGCGAGCAAAGATTTAGCGGGGTCATAGGGGTGGAACCCCTGAAAAAATTTAATGGAGCTGATAGTCGGATTCGAACCGACGACTTACTCATTACGAATGAGTTACTCTACCAGCTGAGTTATACCAGCCCACAAGTTATATTTTAATTAAAAAATCATTAAGTGTCAATAACTATTGTTTACTTATTTATATTTTCGTATATAATTTATTTAAGAGGTGAGGATATGTTTAACTTTATTAAGAAGAAAAAGACGGGAATATGCTTCAGCGGAGGCGGTGTGAAAGGTTTTGCTCATATCGGAGTCATAAAAGCTTTGGAAGAGAATGGTATCAAGTTCGATATGGCTTCGGGAAACAGTGCGGGGAGTATCGTAGGTGCTTTGTATGCACTGGGTATAGGTGCGGATGAAATGCTTGATTATTCACTCAGCATGGAAGTAAGGGATATAATCAATTATAAAAGTGTCAGAAATAAACTTAGTTTCGATTCCGCCAAGGATTTGATAAATTCTTTTAAAGGGATAACCCTTTCTCCTGCGATAGATTCGGAAAATATAGAGAAGTTCTTTTTGGGTATCGGAGGAGATAAGTTATTCAATGATACTTTGATTCCTTTTTATGCGGTCAGCACGGACTTGAAAAGCGGTAAGCTGGTAGTAATGGATAAGGGCAGACTTGCTACTGCGGTCAGAGCCAGCAGTGCCATACCGGGCGTTTTCACTCCCGTTGTAAGCGATAAATATACTCTAGTCGACGGGCTCGTATTAAATAATATGCCTGCGGATATCTTAAAGGATAAGGGTGCGGACAAGGTCCTTAGTATAAACTTAAAGAAGTATTCCAAAATAGGTACCGACAGCACGAAGTACTTCGATATGCTTTTCGCTACCATAGATATCATGGCTGACAGGAGCCTTTACGACGGTATCAATGCTTCCGATCTTGTAATAAATCCATATTTGGAAGATACTAAGCTTACTTTAGACGATAATTATATCAAACAGGTTTACGACTTCGGGTATAAAGAAGCTATGACCAACATGGATAAGATAGTAAAGATGTTCGGGAAATAGAAAAGTAAAAAATAAAGTCAATATTTGCGGGCGCGGAATCTGCTTTAGCAGGCGTAGTGCCCGCTTTTTTTACGATTATTTCATTTTAAAAATATCTCGATTAATAATAAGATTTTTAAATAATCCTTTTGTTTTATAATGATAAAATAATATGTAAAAATCGATTATGAACTTAATATTTTTGCAATATGTCTAAAGATATTATACTTACTTTCGTTTTACGATATTTGTTATATTTATTAAAGAAAAGCAAATGAAAGGGTAAAATCGTTGACAAAATTTTTAAAAGCGCATATAATAAATTATTAGATAAATAAAGAAAAGGTGGTGAAGAAAATGGATGCGGGAAGTAGTATCAGCACTGAACCCGGAGGGCGTATTATAATCAGTTTAGGACGTACTGCTTTAAAAGTGCGTTCATTTTCGAGCTAATTAAATATACTCCTAAGGTTTAGTTTTAGCATTCAATTCAAAAACATGAACAAAGGAGAATTAATATTAAAACTTTTAGATAGTCGTGACTTCAGAAGGATCAAAGATGTACTAAAAGAAATGAATTTTGCGGATATTGCTCTTCTTTTTAATGAAATCCCATTGGAAGACATTCCGCTTATTTTTCGTGTTTTGCCAAAAGACACGGCAAGCGATGTATTTGCGGAACTTGATAACGATATCCGGGAATATCTTATAAAGTCTTTCAGCGATGATGAATTAAGAGAAGTTTTGGATTTATTATTTGTAGATGATACCGTAGACATAATAGAAGAAATGCCTGCAAGTGTCGCAAAGAGGATATTAAAGCATACGGACTATAAAACCAGAAAGCAGATAAATGAGATCCTAAAGTATCCCGAAGACAGTGCGGGAAGCATCATGACTACGGAGTTTGTATCTTTGAGAAAAGATATGGACGTATATGATGCATTTTTAAAAATCAAAGCAACCGGTATAGACAAGGAAACTATCTATACCTTATACGTCACGGACTCTAAAAAGAAACTTATCGGACTCGTTTCCACTAAGGATCTTCTTTTATCCGATATGGAAGATAAAATAGAAGATATAATGGAAACAAACATTATTTATGCAAATACTCTTGAAGACAGGGAAGAGGTCGTTAAGCTTTTTCACAAGTACGACTTGCTTGCTATACCCGTTGTGGATAATGAAAAGAGGCTCATCGGTATCATAACCGTCGATGACGTTATCGACGTAATCGTTGAAGAGGATACCGAAGACTTTGAAAAAATGGCTGCCATGACTCCCAGTGAAGATACTTATTTTAAGACTTCCGTCTTTACTCATGCAAAGAAGAGATTTGGCTGGCTGTTGTTTTTGATGTTATCCGCGACTTTTACCCAAACGATAATCACTCACTACGAACTGGCTTTTGCCGTCGTTCCGATTTTGGCTTCGTTCATTCCGATGATAAGCGATACCGGAGGAAACTGCGGTTCTCAGAGTGCGACCATGGTTATAAGGGGGATGTCTCTGGATGAGATAAAACCCAAAGATATATTAAAGGTAGTAAAAAAGGAAAGTGCCATATCCATAATGGTGGGGGTAGTTTTAAGCCTTGTCAACGGACTTAGGATAATCCTTACTTATCACAATATTACTTTGGCTATAGTCCTTGGGCTTACGCTGATATGTACCGTCTTTATGTCAAAGATACTTGGTTGTATCCTTCCGATTTTGGCAAAGATAATTAAAGTAGACCCGGCGGTCATGGCATCTCCGCTTATTTCAACGGTGGTAGATGCGTGTTCTCTGATAATATATTTTAATATTGCAATGAACATATTACACATTTAAAGGAGGGGTAAGATGGAAGAAAAAATATTAAGACTGTTAAATGAAAGACGTTTTTATGAACTGAAAAAATTCTTGGAAACGCTGAATCCAAACGATATAGCACCTCTCTTTGACGAAATACCCATGGAGGATGTGCTCATAATCTTCAGGCTGCTTCCTAAGGAGACTGCCGCAGAGACTTTTGTTGAAATAGATAACGACAATCAGGAATATCTTATAAGGGCTTTCAGTGATGAAGAACTTAAAGAAGTACTTGATTTATTATTCGTAGACGATACGGCGGACCTTGTAGAGGAAATGCCTGCAAATGTGGCGAAGAGAGTACTCAAACATACCGATGTAAAGACAAGGAAGCTAATAAACGAAATACTTAAATATCCCGAAGATAGTGCGGGAAGCATCATGACTACGGAGTTTGTGTCTTTAAGAAAAGATATGACCGTCCTTGAAGCTCTTAATAAAATAAAGGCTACGGGGGTAGACAAAGAAACTATATACACATGCTACGTTACGGATAAGACCAAAAAGCTCATCGGACTTGTTTCCACCAAGGATATCCTTCTTTCCGATATGGACGAGATGATCGAGGATATAATGGAGACAAACTTCATTTATACTCATACCTTGGCGGACAGAGAAGACGTAGTGAAGATGTTCGATAAATACGATTTACTTGCCGTTCCCGTAGTAGATAAAGAAGACAGGCTTATAGGTATCATAACCGTAGACGATGCCATCGACGTAATCAGAGAAGAAAACACAGAGGACTTCGAAAAAATGGCAGCTATGATGCCAAGTGACGAAAGTTACTTCAAGACTCCCGCTTTCACTCATGCCAAGAACAGGATAATGTGGCTGTTGTTTTTGATGTTATCCGCGACCATGACTCAAGCGGTGATAACGCACTATGAAGCGGCTTTTGCGACAGTTCCTCTTCTCGTTGCCTTTATACCTATGATAACGGGGACAGGGGGGAACTGCGGTTCACAAAGCTCGACGATGATTATCCGTGGTCTTGCCCTTGATGAAATTGAGCCTAAAGACGTATTCAAAGCCATGCTCAAAGAAGGGGAAATAGGACTTCTTGTGGGTGTTTCTCTTGCGATAGTAAACGGGATTAGGATAATAATCTTCTATCACGATACTATTCTTGCATTGGTACTCGGTATCACTTTGATAGCGACTATCATAATGGCGAAACTTATGGGGTGTATCCTGCCCATAGCGGCAAAAAAATTGAAGCTGGACCCTGCGATAATGGCGGCTCCGCTTATTACGACCCTTGTTGATACTTGTTCCATCCTCGTATATTTCAACGTTGCACTTAAAATAATGAATTTATAAGGGGCTTAGGCCCTAAAAAACAAAGGTATTAGGATTTTCCTAATACCTTTTCTTGTGTAATATTTGCCTTTCTGTTTTTAAGTTTCGCCCTAAGACCCGTTACAAGGGGCAGAGCCCCTTATATATTATTCATAAAAACTCCCGCCGATGAATTCTTTTAAAATAGAAACTCCGGGGATATATTCTTCGTTTTCTATGGTTTTAAAGAAGGATAAGAAATCGAGGAGATGTCTGGCTTCATAGTAATACTTTTCTCCTTTTCCTATTTCCTGTAAAAGAGGATAAGCGTACTTTTTAAGGATAGGTATCTCGTATAACAAAGTGGAATTTATTATATAATCCGCCTGCTCTCTGTATGGGATTATATTTACTTTTTCTCCGCTCCTAACGTCTTCCCACATGCTTATCGTGTCTATCGCTTTTTTGCTCCTTGCATGAGTATCCCTTACTATCCTTCTGAGCATCCTTATTTTTGATGTGGTTATCCTATTGTATTGGTCTATACCCATTACGGTAAAAGGACATATATAAATCTTAAATTTATCCTTATCGGGTATGGAAACGGTCAGTCTTTCGTTGAGTCCGTGGATACCCTCTATTATTATAGGATTATTTTCGCTAACTTTGATTTTTCTTCCGAACTTCTTCCTCGTTCCCGTATGGAAATCAAAGATAGGGATTTCCACTTCTTCTCCGTTTATGAGCTTTAAGAGATGTTCGTTAAAAAGAGAAACGTCTATGGCTTCCAAACACTCGTACATAGGTTTCCCGTCTTCGTCCTTGGGGGTGATGTCTCTGTTTAGGAAATAATCATCGAGACCTATGGTAACCGGGCTTAGCCCCCTTGCCATCAAATGAGTCTGAAGTCTTTTTGATGTGGTGGTCTTTCCGGAAGAAGAGGGGCCTGCTATTAAAATTATCCTCTTTTTATCCTTTGAGGTGATTATCTTATCCGCAGCTTTTGCTATAAGATATTCATGTCTGGCTTCGCTTGCAAGTATAAGCTCCTCAATTTCGTTGTTTTCGATTTTTTTATTGAGGGAAGCTATATTAGTAACCCCCACATCTTTAAGCCACTTATCGAACTCTTCATACTCTTCAAAGAGTTTGGGATTATCAAAAAATTCATGTACCTTATCGGGATGAGTCTTGTCACACCCGAGGAGTATCGCTCCGTGATTGTATTTGATTATGTCAAATACTTTTAAATACCCTGTGGAAGGAAGAAGGTCCCCGTAGAAATATCCGTAAGCCCCTCCAAGCTCGTATAAAGTAAGTATACCGTCTCTTAAGCAGTCTACCAGTTCTTTGTTGGTAAGGAATATATTTTTATCGATAGAGGCTTTCATGTCTTCTCTGGTGGTCTTGAGTTTATTTATGTCATAATTATCTTCTATTATCTTCTTCATTTCATACTTAAGCTTTTTTATATCCTCTTCGCTCAAGTCGCTCTCGTCGGTGTATTCAAAGAAGATACCTCCTCCGAGAGAATATCCTATGGAGATCTCCCTGTCTTTAAAAACCTGCTTTGAACTTACCGCAAGCAGGAACAGCAGGGTCTTTTCATAAATCTTCTTTCCGAGAGAGGAATTTATATACACGAACTCAAAGGTGCTGTCCTTTTTGAATTCATAATTCAAACTTTCGACTACGTTATTAACAAGTCCCCCGACCACAAATCTGTGATTTTCGCTTAAGTCAACTATGTCCTCGATAGTGGTTCCCTCTTTTACTTCTATTTCTTTTTTATTATCTATCAAAAGCTTAATCATTCGTCTTCTCCTTAATCTCAAGATATGTACCTACCCCTTCCAAATAGTGAAGAGGATATTTCGTGTCCGTAAAAATCTCCAAGTCCTTATTGAATGCCTCATAAGGGATCGATTTTCTTCCCCCGTTTTGCGCATCGTTATAATACTTGATAAGAGTTTTCATATCTAAAATATAATATTCATCAAATTTACTGAAGTGAACAAGTAAAAATGCGATACCTCCCTGCATATCGAATTTATCCATAAATTCGACTTGATGAGAGTGGATATTCGCTATGGGCAGGGATTTATGCGTCGTTTCCTTTGCGTCGAAACAAACCGGTATCCCCTGAACATTTCCCATATAGTCTACTGTACTCTTTTCGTCAAAATATGCAAGAGAAATCACGCCTCTTTCATTATCAAGCTTTACGGGCTTGATAGAGGTGGGGATCTTTTGTACGACTGCAAGGTCGTCGTCAAAGTATTCTTTGTTCGTCCTGTTTATCAAATCTTCAAAGTCGCTTCCCCGAAGTCCTCTGGTCTGCCAATATCCCATTTTTTCTCTCCTTATATCTTTACCCTTATTATATTAAAATAAAAAGAAGTTTAAAACTTCTTTTTATCATTTTCTATTCTATTTTATCGTTATTTTTCCTTTTTACTCTAAGTTCTTTTCTTTTTTTCTTCATATTCTTATATTTCTTCTGCCTTAGAGCATATATCACTATCCCGCCGACAATCAGTATAAGTATCCCTCCGCCAAAGAAATATCCGAAAACCGATTCGCCTTCTTTTTCCGTTTGTATTTCAGCAGGCGAAGTCTCTTCCTTCGGTGTCTCTTTCTGCTCTTCCTTTACCTCAGCTTCCTTGTTTTTTTTCGCTGCCAAAGACTTTTTCTTTGCCGCTATTTCGGCAGCATCGGGAACGACAAGGTTTGTTATTGTATAACTGTCTTTTATTTTATTTATCGTGCCTTTATAATTCGAAAGGCTCTTTAAGTAGCAGTCGAGCTGAAGTACGTAAAGTCCTCCGTTGGTGACGGTCAGGTAATAATACCCCGCACTCTTTGCGGATTTACCTTTGTAATAACATTTCCAAGCAGGTATCCCGCTTAACTTGGACTTTGAGACTTCAAAAGAATATTCGCTTTTCGCGTCCCCCAAAATATCTTTGAAATATTTTGTGATATATTTTTTATCGTTCCAAGTATCTTTTGTATACTGACTTTCTATATAAACCTCTTCTCTTAAAAGTTCATCCTTGGAAAGTTTTTTTTCGCTTAAAGTATCTTCATATATGTCACCGTAGACTATTCTCGCCGTCAAATAGAAATTAACGGGGAATTCTCTTGCGTTTTCGCTCAGTTTTTCCATGTTTTTCTTCGCAGAAGAAGGAAGCTTCATGCTGACATGAAGCTTTTCGTTTGTGTAAGTTTTATATTTTTCTGCTCCCCAGATATAAGGCGATACGGCGCCTAAAACCATTAATACAGCAAGGACAGCGACAATTATCCTGGCTATTAACTGTCTTGTTTTTGGCTTCATAATATACTCCCGTTATTGATATTATGACTTATATTATCATAATTTTTCTTTTTTGTAAAGGAACAACGACTAAAGACTATATAGCTTTAAAATTTGATAATCATATTGAAAAGATACTTTATGCGTTTTATTTTTTTGTTATTAAACATTTAAAAAGTATTTT